>CAZJYH010000222.1:885-7839 GCA_964549365.1 uncultured Alphaproteobacteria bacterium | reverse complement strand
TGAACGCTGAGGGGCCCGACTCGGGCGACCTGCCGAATCTCTACGTCGGCGCCGGATGCCTACCGCTCCGACGTCTTCTCCTTCTGCTTCAGCTCGCGTTCGCGGCGGTCGAGCAACTCCTGTCGGCGCCGTACTTCCTCCATGCGGATCTCCAGTTCCTTCTGCATCATCGCCGCGCGTTCCTCCTCGATCTGATCCCCCGTGAAGAGCCCGCCCAGCCAACTGCTGCGCAGGCCGCTCATGTTGATCCCGAACTCACGCGCGGCGAAGCTGGCCGAGCCGGCCGCCTCGTTCAACGTGCCGGAGAGCGACGCGAGCGAATCGTAGAGCGATCGATCGTACAACAACGCGCCGATCGTCCCCTTGCCGTTGCCGATATCGGCAACAAGCTTGTGCGTCTCGGCCGTGATGGCGTCCACGTTCAACGCCGCGCGGTTCAACGTGCCGGTGACCGCCGCGAGCTGCGTGCTGGTTTCGGTGAGCAGGTGCTCGGTGGCGTTCATCACGCGGGTCAGGCTGGTGTACGCCTCGTCGTCGGTCAGGAATTTGCCGAGCGTTCCCTCGCCGCGGCGGAATCGGAGGAAGAGCGTATCGAGCGATGAGGTGATGTTCTCCGTGTTCTTCACCGCCGCGCGCGCGTCGTCGAGGATGGCCGTGTAGTTGGTCGCCTCGATGCCCCTGAGCCTGGAGCCGTTCGTCGCCATCGGCGCATTGGTGGCGCCGACGATCAGCTCCACCAGCTTGTCGCCGATCAGCCCCTGCTGCGCCACCGACGCCGCGGTGGTGGTGCGAACGAACTTGCGCGAATCCTCGTCGATCATCATCGTCACACGCACGAACGACGCCGTGTCCAGCTTCAACTCCACCGACTTGACCGTTCCGACCTTGATGCCGTTGATGGTGACGAGCGCGCCGGGTTTCAGACCCTCCACGGTCTTGAAGTCCGCATATACCGTGAATGTGCTGCTGAACATGCTCTGCTTGTCGCCGATGACGAACACGCCGAGCACGAGAATGACGAAGCCGAGCAGTGAGAAGAGGCCCACCCGAATCATTCGCTTCGTGCGATCGCGTCCGGTGGTCATCGCCTCCTGCTGATCGTGGGAGTCTGTGTTTGCCATGGCTGAAAATAGCGAAGTGGTGGGGAGCACGAGCACTCCAGGTGCCCGTCGTTACCGATCGAAGTGAAGCGAGAAGAAGATCTGGAGGAACTCCAGGTCCGACTTCGCGGCATCGGCGACGCTGCCGTTGAAGGCCACTCGGCCGTCATCGATGAAGGCCACCGCGTCGCCGATGATATGCAGGCAGTAGGGATCGTGCGTCACGGCGATCCCCGTGATCTTCAGGTCGTCCTTCAATTCCACGATCAATTCCGAGATCTCCTTCGTCGTCTGGGGGTCCAGTCCGGTCGTCGGCTCGTCGTACAGCAGGTACTCCGGCTCGGTGATGATCGTGCGTGCCACGCCGATGCGCTTGCGCTGCCCCCCGGACAGCTCGCTCGGCATCTTGTTCACCTTCTCCGGGAGCCCGACGCGTTCGAGGTAGTGCATCACGCGGTCGCGGGCCTCGGCCCCCTTGATTCCGCGGGTCTTCTCCAGCGGGAAGGCGAGGTTCTCGCCGACGGTCAGCGAGTCGTACAGTGCGCCGCTCTGAAAGACGTAGCCCACCTGGCGCCGAATCGTCTGCAGCGTCTTGTTGTCGGCGCCGACAACCTCGGTGCCGGCCACCTTGACGCTGCCGCGTTCCGGCAGTAGAAGGCCGACGATGCTCTTCAACAGCACACTCTTGCCGCTCCCCGATTTGCCGAGCACCACCAGCGTGGTGCCGTCGGGGACGTCGAGATCGACGCCCTGAAGCGGCCGCAGTTTCGGGCCGAACGCCTTGTACAGATTGCGAATCTCTATCATCTACCAGGTACCCGGGAATGGGAGAAATCCGATGCGCGCCGGCCGCGCATTTGGTATGAGCCCGACTTCAGGGAGTCGGGCACGTCGGGGCTCGCGGAGCTGCGGCACGCCGAACGGTTCAACGACATTGTGTGCATCGGCCCGGCGCGTGCTCAGTCGGGAAAATAGGTGATGGCCACCTTCACGAGCACCATGTCGATCAGAATGATCCAGAGCGAGGAGAGCACCACGGCCGACGTCGTCGCTCGGCCGACGCCTTCGGTGCCCGATTCGGTATGAAAGCCCTTGTGCGCGCCGATGATCGCGATCGCGAACCCGAATGCGATGGTCTTCAGCAGGCTGGGGACCACGTCCACGAACGAGAGCGACTCGATCACCTGGCCGTAGTAGTACCGGAGCGTGACGCCGGTGGCCAGATACTCGGCGACGAAGCTTCCGAAGATCCCGATGAACTCCGCGTAGAGCGTGATCGCCGGCATCAACAGCGCCAGTGCGATGACGCGCGTGGTGACCAGGTAGTTGTACGGGTCGACGCCGGAGCACTCCATCGCGTCGATCTGCTCGGTCACCTTCATCGAGCCCAGCTCGGCGCCGATGCCGGAGGCACCGCGCCCGGCGATCAGCAACGCGGTGATCACCGGCCCCAGCTCGCGCACGATCGAGATCGTCACCATCGCCGGGATGAACGCCGCGGCGCCGAACTTTTGCATGGTCGGCCGCGACTGCATGGCGAGGATCAACCCCATGATGAAGTTGACCACGGCGATCAGCGGCAGCGACATCGCGCCGAAGTCGTCGATATGACGCACGATCTGGCGGAATTCGTACGGCGGCGAGAATGCGGTCCGGAGGAACCGAAAGATGAACTCGGTGTAGCTTCCGAATGCGAGCGCGATGGACTTGAGCTGATTCACAGCGGCACAAGCTATGAGAAAACCCGGTAGCAGGAAACGTGCGTTTCGCCTGGGGGGCCGCGCGGGGTTGGAGCCCCTTGCGCTTACGCGAGGCGTCCGGGGTGCTGGTCGACTGGGCGCGATGCGCTATACTTGCGCGGCATCCACGCTTTTGCCCGGCGAATCGTTCTCCGCGCACGAAACGGGGCGCCGCCTCGAACTTCAACAGCCGCGAATTATTACAGGCTCGAATTTCAACATCGTTCAACGCATGTCCTACTCGATCGAACAAACCGACGCTCAACTCCTCGGCACCACGGCCGCGATCGCCTACCGGCTTTCCTTCCATCAGGCCGCGCAGCACATCGTGCACGTCGAGATGTCCATCGCCGGGGGCGGCGCCGCGGAAATCGTGGCGGCATTGCCCAACTGGATTCCGGGCTCGTACAAGGTGCGCGACTTCCCGGCGGGGCAGGGGGACGTGGCCGCGTTCGGGCCGGCGGGGGAGCCGCTGGAGATCACCTGGCTCTCGAAGAGCCGTCTGCGTATCGCCGCCGGCGGCGCGCCCGTGACGCTGCGCTACACCTTTTACGGCCACGAGCGCACGGTGCGGCAGACGCACATCAATCGCAACCATGCCTTCATCAACCCGGCCAATTGTCTGATGTACGTCGAGGGACGCGAGGGGGAGATCCACCACGTCGCGATCGAGCATCCCTGGGCGAAGGTCTCCACGGCGCTCTCACCGGTGCGGCCGGGCGTCTGGGGCGCGCTCAACTACGATATCCTCGCCGATTCACCGATCGAGGCGGGCGACCATTACGTGCACATCTACGAGCGCCACGGCGCCGTGCACGAAGTGGCGATCACCGGCGCGGGTGACTTCGATCCCGCGTGGGTGGCGGAGCAGACGGCCCGCATCATCGACCACGCGATCTGGATGTGGGGGAGCCTGCCGTACGACCGGTACGTGTTCATCATTCAGCTGCTCCCCGGGCAATACGGCGGCTTGGAGCATGCGCGCTCATCGGTGAACATGTTCGATGCGGAGATCTTCAACGATCGAAAGAAGGTGACGAAGCTCCTCGTGCTGCTCTGCCACGAGTACTTCCATCTCTGGAACGTCAAGCGCATCCGCCCGGCGGAGCTTGGCCCGTTCGACTACAGCACCGAGAACTACACGCGCATGCTCTGGCTGGCCGAGGGCGTCACCAGCTACTACGACAACCTGAGCGCGTATCGGTGCGGCTTCCACGCGCGAGGGGAGTATCTGGCCGCTCTCGCGGAGGATCATCTGTCACGGCTGCTCGACGTGCCGGGGCGCCGGGCCATGTCCATCAAGGACAGCAGCTTCCTCAGCTGGGTGAAGCTCTACATGCCGACCCCCGATTCCACGAACCGGTTCCCGAGTTACTACCTGAAGGGAGGGGTGATCTTCATGCTGCTGGACATGTGGATCATCGCGCGGACGGAGTGCGCGAAGTCGCTGGACGACGGCATGCGGGCGTTGATGGGGCGATACGAGGCGGACCCGGCGCACGGTGTGACCGAGGGGGAGTTCATCGCGATCGTCTCGAGCGCCGTCGGCGTGGAGATCGGCGGGCCGCTGCGCGAATGGCTGAACGGGACCGACGAGCTGCCGATCGCCGAGACGGTGCGCCTCGTGGGGCTGGAGTGGCGCGTGCGCGCGGCGGCCGCGGCCCCGACCTTCGGTGATGCCCTCGCGTACCAGCAGGCGTTTCCGACGCGGTGGCTTGGGATGGCCGTGGAGGACGCGAAAGGGGGGGTGAAGATCACGCGGGTGGTGCGCGACTCCCCCGCGGAGGCGGCCGGCATCGGGGCGGAGGATGAGCTGATCGCGCTGAACGGGCGGCGCGTCGCGAGCGCGGCGCAGTTCTCCGCCTTCCTGCGCGGCCTTGCAGGTGAGGCAACACTGCGCATCACCGCGGCGAGCGAGGGGAGGCTGTACGAGGCGGACCTGGCGCCGATCGCCCGCGACGAATACGAACTGGTGGAGCGGACCGACGCGACGGACGAGGAGCGCCGGCGGCTGGAGGCATGGCTGAAGCGGCCGTGAGGGGGCGACGGCCATGCGGGTGTCAATGCACATCGAATAGAGTACAGTGATGCGGAACGAAGCAGGCCCCGCCCACCAATGATGGTGCGCGGGGCCTTGCGTTGCCATGCCCAGGAGGGGCGATCCGGCGGGTCTCAGTCCAGCGCCGTCACGTTGAATTCGAGCGTCGGAAGGGTCTCGAACGGCTGGTACGGGTTCATGTTGACCGGCGGGTCGAACACCGCGGGGACCACCATGGCCGTTTTCAGGATATCGACAAGCTGCTGTGCCGTATAGCCGCCCCATTGGTCGGGATCCGATGGATTGAGATTCGGCGGCATGACGGTGGTCGTGACAAGGATCCTCACAATGCCGACCTTCGGGCACGGATAGCCGTAGACATTGGCGACATGATTGCCGAGCAGGTCCGTGAGCTTCACGCCGTTGCTTGGGCCGATCGCCGTGCAGTGGATGAAATAGACACCGGCGGGGAGTGGGCCGGCATGGGCGGTTTCTGTGGTCATCGTCGCAAGCATCGCGAGCGCCGCGGCGCAGGCGAGAACGGTGAGTCTGATGCGTGTGGTCATGGAGTGATCCCTCCTGTGTATGAATTGGGATGTATGCCGGAGAGCCTGTGTCGTACGCACGGGTGGCATCGTGTTTGCGGAGACGCGGGCAGGCTGCGGAGTGGATCGCAGGGGGCGGCACGGTCTCCGGATGCGAAGTTATTCGGGCCGCAAGGCGAGCGAAACCGCCGAATTGTACGCGGGCCGGATGATGGATGCGCGTGCCGTCTGGTTGAGCGGCCGCGTTGATCGGGACGGTGATTCCTGCGTGTTTCCCGGATCGCGATACGACGCGGCCCCGAACCACAGAGGGATCGGGGCCGCATCGCATGGGGGGCGGCAACGAGTCGGCGTTGCCGGTTTGTCGGCCGCAGGTTAGTTGAGATGTGCCTCGTTGCATGTCAGCGTCGGCATCGTCTCCAGCGGTTCGAACTGATTCGGGTCGATGTCTTGAGCCGGATCGTTGACCGGAATCATGAGCCTGATCAGATCGACCAATTGCATCGGCGCGAGGCCGCCCCACAGTCCGATGATGGCCGGGTTGTATGAGGGGGGAGGGGGCGCGATCACGGTCGCGGTGATGACGATCTTCCGGTCGGGAATCGGGCATGGCCATCCCGCGATGGTACCGGCCGCCTTTCCCTGTGCGTCGTAGGCGTGTCCCTTGCCGTCGGCTCCGCATTTGACGACGTAGGTGCCGGCCGGCAACGGCCCTGCCATCGCATTCGATGTCGCGGCGATCGCCAGCACGGCGACGCATGCAACGATGAGTCGTTGTATCGTAGTGCTCATGGATGTTGTTTCCTGAATGTAGTGTGCGTGATTGTTGGGCGCTGTGGCGCCGCCCGGTTCCGCCGCCGAGAACCCGTGACGTCTGCGTCGGCGGGTTCCCGGGACGATTCGCGGTGCGATGCATCAACGTCAGATGAGGTGCGCCTCATTGCATGTCAGCGTGGGCATCGATTCCATCGGGCCGACCTGGTTGACGTCGATCGGCGGGTCGGTGACGGCCGGGATCGCCGCCTTCACGATGTCGACAAGCTGCATCGGAGAGAGGCCGCCCCAAATCACGGGATCCGACGGATTGTACGACGGCGGCGGCGGCATGATGACCGACTCGGTGACGACGATCTTCTTCACGTTCGCTCCGGTGCAGGGCCAGTTATAGGCGTTCGCAACGTGTTGTCCGAGGATGTTGTAGATCTTTGCCGGGTTGCCGCCGTTGCGGCAGTCAACCAGATATATACCCACCTGCAACGGTGCCGCCTGCGCGATCGTCGCGAAGAGCATCGCGATGCCGGCGAGAATGAACATTGTGAAACGTGTGGTCATGATGCGTTCCTCTCCGATAATTGAGTTGTGGTTGGCGTTCGAGGGCGTATGTGATGCCACCGGTGGACCTGGGCCCGCGAACGCGATCGATCGCCGGCGAGCCCGGCCACGCGTTGCCTGCTCGTGCGATGGGCGCGAAGTTAGAGGCCCCCGGCCGCGGCCGAAAGTGCGAACATGTACGTGCGGCGTTTCGCTGATAA
>CAZJYH010000222.1:0-875 GCA_964549365.1 uncultured Alphaproteobacteria bacterium | reverse complement strand
CCGCCCCCGGGGCCGCGGGGCTCACCAACCCCGCCGGGGGGGGGGGGCCAGACGTCAGAATTCAGAATGCAGAATTCAAAATGCAGAATGCGAAACCGATTGCGCACCCGGCGGTACAGTGCAGCGATGCTGTGCTTCTCGCCACTCGCTGAATGATGTCTCACGTTGAACTTTGAATTTTGAACTTTCAACTTTGCACTTTCAACTTTGCACTTGACACTTGGCACTCTGAACTTGACACGTGGCCCTTTGAACGTGGAACACGTCTACGCAAGCTCCCACCCATATCCCGTCTCATCGTACGCAATGCCGTCGAAGCTGACCTGCTTGTGCGCGGCCTCGGTTCCGCCGCGCGCCTCGTAGAACGCACGGTTCGGGTTCGTCGAGAGCACCCAGACCAGCATCCGCTCGTGCCCCTGCTCCCTCAGGAAGGCCATCGCCTCGGCCATCAGCGCCGTGCCGACGCCACGCCCCTGCTCCTCCTTGATCAGGTAGAGGGCGTACAGCTCTCCGTCGTACCCGTATTCCGTTTCGCGGGCCTCCCCGGCCGTCGCGAACCCGACGATCATCCCGATGTTGTTCAGTGCGACGAACGTACGAGTGCCGGGCCGTGCGGCCGCGAGCACTCCGGTCCACCGCGCCGTCCGTTCCTGAACCGTGCGCGCGTCGATGAAATCATCGTGGATCAGCCCGCGGTAGGTCGTGTTCCACGACGCAACCTGCACGGCCGCGATGCCGGGTGCGTCGTCCACCGTCGCGGGGCGGATCATCATCGCAGCGCCTCGGCCACGATGTCACGCAGGGCGGCGTTCGTGGAGACCGCGCTGTCGCCGGCGTGGGTTCGATTCCCTTCCCAGTCGGTGAAGACGCCCCCC
>CAZJYH010000221.1:0-7873 GCA_964549365.1 uncultured Alphaproteobacteria bacterium | reverse complement strand
ATGGCAGCGGAGCGCGTTCAAGACCACGCCGCTCGGGTTCACCGGGCTGGTGAGCGGCGGAGGCGATCCGGTGATCGCGTTCGACAACGACGGCGTTGCCTACATCATCTGGATCAGTGTCTTTCGCCCGGTGATCGGATCGGACTCCACCCACTTCGGCCTCTACTGGGCATACTCGGAGGACGGCGGCGCCACGTGGCGCCAGTCGGGGCTGGATGAGGTGCATGTCGGTCGTTATGGACGCACGACCCCCTCGGAGGTGGTGGACAAGGAGTGGATCGCGGTGGATCGCTCCTCCACGCCTCGCAGGAACACGATCTATGTGGCCTATGTGAACGCCGTCTCGAACGGCACCGGACAGCGAATCATGGTGCGAACGATGCGCCCCGGCACGCGGCAGTTCGTGCAGCAGTCCGCCGACGTCTCCACCGCGGCGTTCCGCTTCGTGCAGTTCGCGAGCATCGATGTCGATCTCGACGCGGTCGTGCATGTTTCCTTCTTCGGCTCGCTCGACAACTCGCATTACGGACTCTACTACGCCTCCTCCTCCGACGGCGGCGAATCGTTCAGCGCTCCCGTTCTCATCTCCGCAGTTCACGCGCCGAAGTTCTCCGGCGACGCATCGTATAACTCGATCCCCGGCATCACCTCGCGCCGCATGTATCCGTGCCCGCACATAGCCGTCGACAAGACCAACGGCCCCAATCGCGGCAACCTGTACGCGGTCTGGACGGCGGACGGCACGACGAGCGACCTGCACAACGGGCTCGACATCTACTTCTCGCGTTCGGTCGATCGCGGCGCCACATGGAGCAAGCCTGCCGTCGTCAACGACGATCCCCGCGGCGCTATACGGCATCAGCATTATCCGAGCATCACGGTCAACGCCGACGGCGTGGTGGTGGTCAGCTTCTACGACCGCCGAAACGATGCGCGGAACTACACCACGAACTACATGGTCGCCTGCTCGTTCGACGGCGGTTTGACGTTCGCTCCGAACGTGGTGGCCTCCGCGCAGCCAACGGACTTCTCCACGGTCGGTTCGAAGAACAACGGGTTCGGGATCGGCGAGTACACGCAAGTGTTGGCCACGAACAATTATGCGATCCCGGTCTGGACCGACGGTCGTACCGGAGACGGTGATCTGAACATCCTGTCGGCGCTCGTACCGATCACGCTGGACTCCGAGAGCGGCGTCGAGCGTGTCGCGAGCGTGACAACGCGCCTGGAGCTGACCGGCGCCTGGGTTCGTGGGGATGCGGTGGATCTGACGTTCAGGCTCGAGGTTCCGGCGCGCGTCTCGGCGCGGCTCTTCGATGCATCCGGACGGACAGCCGCGGAGGTGCCCGAGCGCGATTTGGAGGCGGGTCCGCACACGATACGCATTCCGGCATCCGGGATGCCGAGCGGCCGCTACATGGCGCAGCTTGTCACCTCGGCCGGCACGGCGGCGCAGGCGGTTCTGCTGGTGCGATAGATGTTCGGCCGGGATGTCTCCGTGAACATCGATGGCGCGGGTCTTCGATGAGTGATGAGGGCGCCCGACGCTCTAGAGCGGTCGGGCGCCCGTGCGTTGTGCCGTGGCCGATGCAGGGCGTGATGCGTGGTATCCGGGCAACGGTTGTGCCACTCTTCGCCATTGTTCGCAGCCATTGTTCGCAGTTGTAGCAGGGGCCCGGCGATTGCCGCGCGATTCGTAGCTTTGCGGCTCTTCAACAGGCTTCCGACTTCTCAACCGACCCAAACGATTCCGATGAAGGATATGATTCGCATTGCCTCGGGACAGGGATTCTGGGGCGATCTGCTCACGGCGCCGATCGACCAGGTGAACAAGGGACCCATCGACTATCTGATGATGGACTACCTGGCCGAGGTGACGATGTCCATCGTGCAGAAGCAGAAGCTGAAGGATCCGAAGCTCGGGTACGCACGCGATCTGGTCTCGACGATCGACGCCATCCTTCCGGTGCTCGTCGAGAAGAACATCAAGCTCATCACCAACGGCGGCGGTGTGAACCCGGAGGCCTGCCGCGATGCGATCCTGGAGGTCGCGCGGAAGCACGGCCTGAACGTGAAGGTCGGCATCGTCACCGGCGACAACATACTGGACGATATCGACGCGCTGACCGCGGCAGGGGCCGAGCTGCGCAACATGGAGACGGGCGAAGGGGTGGATGCGATCCGCGATCGCGTCCTTTCGGCCAACGCCTACCTCGGTGCCGCGCCGATGGTGGAGGCGCTTCGTCAGGGGGCGCAGATCATCGTCACCGGACGCACCACCGACACCGGCCTCTGCCTTGCCCCGATGATCCACGAGTTCGGCTGGAGCATGGACGACTGGGACCGTCTCGCGGCCGGGACGATCGCCGGGCACATCATCGAGTGCGGGGCGCAGTCCAGCGGTGGAAACTACATGGAGGATTGGCGCGGCGTCCCCGACATGGCGAACGTCGGCTTCCCGATCATCGAGGCGTATCCGAGCGGTGATTTCTTCGTGACCAAGCATGCCGGCACGGGCGGGCGCGTCTCGCGCGGCACCGTGGCCGAGCAGTGCCTGTACGAGATCGGTAATCCCGAGGAGTACATCACACCCGATGTGGTGGCGGACTTCACGACGATCCACCTTGACGATCAGGGGAACGACCGTGTGCACGTGCACGGTATCAAGGGGCGGCCGAACACGCCGTTCTACAAGGTCTCCATGAGTTATGCCGATGGGTACTCCGCGTTCGCGACGCTGACGTATGCATGGCCCGAGGCGATCGACAAGGCGAAGGCGGCCGACGGGATTCTGCGGCGGCGGCTGGATAATCTCGGCCTGCGATTCGACGAGGTGTTGACCGAGTTCGTTGGATACAACGCCTGCCACGGTCCGTTGTCGGAGGCGGCGAACCCTGATCCGCAGGAAGTGATGATGCGGATCGGCGTGCGTGGGCCGGACTACAAGGCGGTGGAACGATTCGGCAAGGAGATCGCTCCGCTGATCCTCACCGGGCCGCCGAACGTGACCGGCTTCGCCGGCGGGCGCCCGCGTCCGTCGGAGGTGGTGGCCTACTGGCCTGCCCTCATCGAGAAGACGCACATCGACCCGAGGGTGCGCGTCGAGGTGGTGGAGGTGTAGACGCGGGTATCGCACCATGCCCGCTTGTTGAGCGGCGGCTGAACCGATACGCATGATTGAACCGAGCGAATTTCTCTCCTACGCTCTTTGCGGCTTTGCGCCTTTGCGTGAGCCGTTGGAATGCAGGAGTGGATCATGAACGAAAACGACGTTGCCCGTACAATTGTGGATGCGGCCTAACACATCCATGTGGATGTCGGGCCGGGCTTCTGGGATCAGTATATCAGGTGGTTCTCGAGCACGGGCTCAAGAGCAGGGGGATACCGGTATCCGCACAGGTTCCGATGCCGGTTGTGTACCGGGGCGTCAAACTGGATCAAGGGTTTCGGGCCGATCTCATCGTTGCGGATGTGGTGATCGTCGAGCTGAAATCGGTTGAGGTGGTGCTGCCCGTTCATCGCAAACAGTTGTTGACATACCTGCGATTGGCCGACAAGCGGTTGGGGTGTTGCTGAACTTCGGTGCCGATTTGATGAAAGAAGGGATATTCAGGGTTGTCAACGGAATGAGGGAGTAAAAGGCATGGCTCACGCAAAGGCGCAAAGCCGCGAAGGGTGGAAGAGCTTTCCTGTGATGGTGGTCGTTGCCGGCTGCGCGGTTCTCGCGGCGTGCTCCTCGCCGAAGGAGTCATCGCGCTCGAAGATGCCCCCGGCCGATGTCGCCGCCGATGCCGCGTCGAACATCGACGACCCGGCCGCGCGGCTCGACTCGCTTGTGGCGCATTCGCACGGCGACTATCTGCACATGGTCGTCAGCCAATGCTTCGGCCGCTGCGAGGCGCACGTCTCGCTCTATCGTGGATCGCCGGCCGAGTTCCACATCTACGACGCCGAAGCGTGGGTGTACAACGAGTTCCAGCGGAGCGACATCCTCTACCGCATGCGCCGCCCGATGGTGAGCGACAAGGCCGAGGCGTTGATCGCCCGCGCCGATGAGCTGGGCATCATGCGCCTGGTGAACGATACGACGTATCGCATGACCGATCAGCCCTACATCTGGGTGCGCGCGCGCATCGGTACACGGAAGGTGAGCGTGAACCACGCCTACCTCGGTGGTGAGAAATACGCGAGCGACGGAACCGGCCCCAGTCTGGCTCAGACCTATGTGAACCTGCGGGGGGCGCTGCTTGCGCCGCTCGTGGCCGACCCGAACGCCTCGAAGTGACGAGGGCGCATCTCTCGATTGTCCCGTTCCATTCATCCGATCTCGAGCATGAAGACCGTTCAACTGTTGAAGCTGGCCCACGCGCGCTCCGGCGACAAGGGAGATGCAGGAAACGTGGGAGTGATCGCCCGCCGCGCGGAGTGGTATCCGATCATCTCCGCAGCGCTGACCGCCGAGCGGGTGAAGGAGCACTTCACCGGCATCTGCCACGGCCGGGTGGAACGTTTCGAGCTCCCGAATCTCTGGGCCTTGAACTTCCTGTTGCACAACACGCTCGGCGGCGGCGGCACCGTGTCGCTGAAGCTCGACGCGCAGGGGAAGACGCTCTCCTCGGCGATGCTCCGCATGATGATCGAGGTGCCGGACGATCTCGACGTCGAGTGACCGTCGTGGCCGGTTGAGAGCTGCCGGTGTGGCCGGAATCGCGCGGGACGGTGGACGCTCCTTTTGAAAAATGAACCGCATACCGCGCAGGTGCTTGCGCGGTATGCGGGGCCTGTGCGCAACTTGGCACTTGGCACTTGGCACTAACCGAATTTTTTTCACGCACGTTCAATGAGTGATATCACAGGAACCGAGATTGCGGCGCTCCGCGCGGAGGCCGTGCGATTCTTCATCGATGAGGGAGTGTTGACCTTCGGCGATTTCACATTGAAGAGCGGGCGCAATTCCCCGTATTTCTTCAACACCGGGTCGTTGTGTTCGGGGCGCCAGTTGGCGGAGATGGGGCGGTTGTACGCGGGGATGTTCCGCGCACTGGCCGAGTTCAACGGCGCGAGCGTGTTGTTCGGATCGGCGTACAAGGGGATCCCGATCGCCGTGGCCGCGGCCGCCGCGCTTGCCGGGACCGAGCGCGCCGAGATCCGCGCGGTGAGCGATCGCAAGGAGGCGAAGACCCACGGCGATGCCAGCAGCTTCCTCGGGGTGCTGAAGCCCGGCGACACGGCGGTGATTCTGGACGACGTGATCACCACCGGGGGGACGAAGCTGGAGGCGATCGCGAAGCTGCGCGAGGCCGGTTGCGAACCGCTCGGCTTCATCATCGCGTTCGACCGCGCCGAGCCCGTGGACGCCACCGGGCGCAGCGCGCGCGAGGTCTTCGAGGAGGAGACCGGGTTGAAGGTGCACGCGCTTGCGTCGATCAACGACGTGATCGCCGTTGCACCGGCGGAGTGGCGTGAGAAGATCGAATCCTATCTGGAGAGTTGCGCAGCATGATCGAGCGATTCGGGAGCATGGCCGCGCGGGCCGTGGCCGTCGGCCTGATGCTGGCGGCCGCCGGCTGCACGCAGTCGGAGAAGATGGAGACGCCGAAGCAGGGGGCCGATTCGATCGCGGCGCTTCGGGATACGACGCTGCGCCGGAATCTGCCGCCGGGGAGGTTTCATGTCCCCACGCGTCATACGCCGGTGCCGGATTTCTTCATCTCGCTCCCCGAGGGGTACATGGTGAAGAACCTCAGCCGCCTTCCGAACGATGAGTACTTCATCGTACGCACGGACGATCCGAGCCTGAAGGACTCCACGGCCGTGACGCCCGGGTTCATGCTCCTGTATGTCGGTGTGAAGCCGCAGGGCTCGCTGCCGGAGAGCGGGAAGTTCACGACGCGCACGGTGAAGCTGGGGACGACGGACGTGGAGTGGAAGGAGTGGGCCGACACGCTTCCGGACCGCTCGCTCTACCACATCCACGATATCTCGAGCTCCGACTATTTCCGCACAGCCCTCCCTGAGCTTGCCAAGGCTCCGCTCAATCTGCATGTCTACGTCGCCGGCAAGGACACGGCCCGCGTTGCCGAACTGGTGCGCGCGGTCGAAAGCCTCTCCTTCACGCCCTGATATCCCAGCCCGCATGAACAGCAGGAACCGTCGAGTTCGTCCATTCGTGTCGTTGTTCTGCGTTGCCGTGATCGCGTTGTGCGGCTGCGGCAAGAGCCGCGATCGGAGCGTAGCGCTGCGCGGCGTTCGCACCCACACGGCCACGCTCGACGCCCGGCATACCGGCATGGGGGGGATCAGCATCAGGCTCCCGGAGGAGTATGCGGCGGAGTGGACCGAGGAGTCGAAGCACGACAAGTTCTACATCTATCGCCCCAACGATACCGCCGCCGTGCAGGCCGGCATGTTGATCATCGACATCACGCCCGCGCCGTTGAAGAGCATCCCGGACACCGCGGTCTACGAGAAGGTTGGGGGGAAGATCGGTGAGCATGCGGTGGAGTGGCGTGAACGAGTGGTGGTGGGTGACGACAACGACACGCTGTATCAGCGCGAGGTTGCAAGCCGCGAGCCGCTGGCGCAGCGTGGGCGCTACAACGACACGCAGGCGCTGGTGCTGCACGCCTTTGTTGTCGGGAGCAATGCGATGCAGGTGGAACGGCTGGCCGCGGCGGTCGAGACGATCGCCCTGCTCCCGATGAAGCCGAATCTGTAGGGAAGGATTGTGATCTCGCTTCGCATCATTTCGTTGGTTCTGCTTGTCGGCCTGTTCGCGCACGGCCGGAAAGCGCGCGGGCAGGATGCGGCCGACACGGCGGCGCTCGAACGGTCGATCGCCGCAGAGGGGGGCTCGTTCACCGCGATCGCGCGCGTTCGCCTGGTGCGTGCGCTCCGCGCAGACGACGCAGCCGCCGCCGAGCCGTTGATTCGCCTGATGGCCCGTCGTGACCCGACATGGCTTTCGGCCGAGGAGCGACTCTGCGCCGTTGCCCTGCTGGTGGATACGGCGTTGCTGGGCGCCCCCTCGCGGCTCGAAACGTTGCTGGCCACAGCCGAACGCGAGGAGTACCGGGGGAACGCTCCATATCCGGACGACGCGCTGCGCACGATGCGGGAACTGTTGCGATCGCGCGCCGGAGGGTTGTTGCAGGCGATTCAGGAGCGGGGGAGCCTTCCTGTCGAGCGGCAGTTCTTCAACCTGTTCGTGAATCGCTGCTACATCCGGGGCTATCGTGCGCATGAGGAACTGAACGGTATGGTGTCGCGGTTCTCCGCCGAGTATCCGGGATCGCCGGAGGCACGGCTCGCCGAACGCTACATCAGGTCGGAGTATCGCGAGGAGCCGATCGGCGGCGGCTTCAGTGCCGGCTACGCGGTCGGCCGGTTCACGGGAAAGCTCGACGATCGATTCAGCTACTTTCACGGCCCGGCGTTTTCCGGCGAGCTCTACCTCTGGAACGCCACCGCATCGGCCGCCTTCATGTTCGGGGCCGCACACATCGGGCGTTCGTTTCGCGGCGGCAACGGCGTGTGGCCGGCCGGGAACGCGCAGCTCGCGTGCGTGAATCTGGAACTTGGCTACGAGTTTCGATGGGGGCGTCTTGCCGTTACACCGCTCGCGGGACTTGCCGTCACCAATCTCACCGCTCCCTCCGACGCCGCCGTTACGGATGCGCCGCGGACCGGTGACCGCCTTGGCCTCGGGCTCGGTCTGATCGGTGGATACCGGATCCCATCGGACGAAGGTCCGCATATCGATCTCCGTGTTCGCATGGGGCGCGCAGGAGGGGGGCTTGCCGGCTACGACGCGGGCTTCACCGGATCGTTGTGGTACGTGCAGATCGGGTTCGCGCTGGTGCAGCGTCCGTAT
>CAZJYH010000220.1:0-7878 GCA_964549365.1 uncultured Alphaproteobacteria bacterium | reverse complement strand
CAACGCCATCAGCCGCAATCACCCCGAGGTGAAGCTGATCGTGCTGCTGATCGACGAGCGTCCGGAAGAAGTGACGGACATGGAGCGCTCGGTGCAGGCCGAGGTGATCAGCTCCACGTTCGACGAGCCGCCCGAGCGCCACGTGCAGGTTGCCGACATGGTGCTCGAGAAGGCCAAGCGTCTGGTGGAAGCCAAGTACGACGTGGTGATCCTGCTGGACTCGATCACGCGTCTTGCCCGCGCCCACAACACCGTGGTGCCGCACTCCGGCAAGATCCTCTCGGGCGGTGTGGACGCCAACGCGCTGCACAAGCCCAAGCGCTTCTTCGGCGCCGCTCGTAACATCGAGGAGGGGGGCTCGCTGACGATCATGGCCACCGCGCTTATCGATACCGGCTCGCGCATGGACGAGGTGATCTTCGAGGAGTTCAAGGGAACCGGCAACATGGAAATCATCCTCGATCGCCGCCTGGCCGATCGCCGGATCTTCCCCGCCTTCGACATCATCCGCTCCGGCACGCGTAAGGAGGAGCTGCTCACCGATCCCGCGGATCTGAATCGCATCTGGATTCTCCGCAAGGTGATCAGCGACATGACCCCGCTGGAGGCGATGGAGTTTCTGCTGGACCGCATGCAGGGAACCAAGCAGAACCGCGAGTTCATCAAGGCGATGAGCTCGTAACGCGCCCCAACCGGATCAGGACGGCATTTCACGGCCCCATCGGCATTCGTCGGTGGGGCCGACGTATTTACAAGAGAGGGGCACGAAGAGAGAGGCGAACGGGAGAATGCAAAATCCAGAATGCTGGATGTGGAACCTTATCGGCCGCCGGCTCTGCGTTGCCCACGGGGAACGCCAATTCCGAGTTCAAAGTGCCACGTTCCAAATGCCAAGTGCTGGGCCCGACCACGTACCAAGCTCTAAGCTGCATGACGCTGCATACTCCCGGGATATACAATCAGCACCCATTCTGCAGGGCAGTCTCACCGCGGAGGAACGCTGAGGACCAAGGCTCAACCAGGCAACCGTCCAGCGTCCACCGTCCCACGTCCAGCGTCCACCGTCCAGCGTCGTAGCGTCCCACGTCCAGCGTCGTAGCGTCCCACGTCCAGCATCCAATGTCCACCCCCCAACGCCCAATTCCCCCCGAACGTGATTATCTTCCGGCGATTCCGGCGCATGTTGCCCCTTCCCCTTCCTTCGACCGTGGAATCTTCGCTCACTCACACACTCGGTGAACATGATACTTCGCTACGCTCTCCTGCTCGGCATCGGGCTGATCGCAACGTTCAACGCGTACGCACAGGGCACCGCCGCCGACGCGTCGCGTGCATCGATCGTGGCCCGCGCGCGCGCGCAGTGCGGCGCAACCTTCGTTGAGAACCGCGGACAGTGGCCGGCGAACGTTCGCTTCTTCGGCCACACCGACGGCATGGACATCTGGATCACGAACGCCGGCGTGGTCTACGACGCCCATGTCGAGTCCAGCCGGGCAACGGAACGCACGCTCGAGTCGGCGCACGTCTCGCCGACAACCGTGCACCGAAGCGGCCACCGACTGCGCATGGAATTCCTCGGCGCAGCCGAGGCGCGGGCTCACGGAGAGGACGCGCTCCCCGGACACTACAACTATTTGATCGGCCGCGATCCGTCGCGTTGGACGCGCGGCGTGGCTCGTTACCGCGGCGCGCGCGTCGAGGGGCTGTATCCGGGAATCGACGCGGTGTATTACTTCGAGGACGGCAGGCCGCGCTACGATCTGCTGGTGGCGCCCACGGCCGATCCGGGCGCGGTACGCTTCCGGATCGCGGGCGCCGGCTACACTCGCACCACGGCAAACGGCGAGCTCGCGATCGGCACGAGCATGGGAGAGATCGTGCAGCGCGACCTGGTTGCCTATCAGACCGTGGCGGGCGCACGGCATCGCGTCCCCTGCCGCTTCGTGGCCGCCGCGGACGGCACCGTCCGCTTCGATGTGGGCGCCTACGATCGTACGAAGCCGCTGGTGATCGACCCGTTGCTGTACTCCACCTATCTCGGCGGCAGCGGCAACGACGAGGCGTTCTCGATTGCGGTGGACCCCGGCGGCAACGCCTACGTCACCGGCTACACGTCGGCATGGCTCCCGGCTCCGAGCGATTCCTTCCCGACCACCGTGGGCGCCTACGACCGCACCTACAACGGCGGCGACATCGACGCGTTCGTGACGAAGATGGACTGCAACAGCGACACGCTGATCTACTCCACGATCATCGGCGGAACGAGCTTCGACGAAATGCGCGGCATCGTGCTCGACGGCTCCAACCTCCCGGTGGTGTGCGGCTTCTCCGGTTCGCCGGACTTCCCGACCACCAACGGCGCCTATACCAAGAACTTCGTCGGCGGAACGCACGACGGCGTGGTGTTCAAACTGAACGGCAACGGTACCGCGCTCCTGTTCTCCACGTACGTCGGCGGCCACAACGCGGACGCCGTGCACGCGCTGGCGTTGATGCCCGGCGGCGCGATCAGGATCACCGGCTTCACCAACTCCGTCGATTTCCCCGTCACCTCCGGCGGCTACGACACCACGTACAACGGCTCGCCCGGCGACATGTTCGTCGCCACGCTCACCGCATCGGGCGGCGCGCTCACATCCGGAACGTTCATCGGCGGCAACGTGAACGAGGCGCCGAGCTCGATCGTGCTCGACGGGGTCGGCAACGCCTACATCAGCGGGCTGACCTCATCGACGGACTTCCCGACAACCGGCGCGGCGTACGATCGCACGTACAACGGCGGGCAGGACGACGCATTCATCGTGAAGGTCAGCCCCGGCGACAACGCGCTCCTCTACTCCACGTACATCGGCGGCGCGGGGCAGGACGAGGCGACCGACATCGACCTCGGTCCCGACGCGTACGTTGCCTTCACCGGCTTCACGTCCTCGCGCGACTTCCCGACCACACCGAGCGCATACCGCGGTGTCTACGGCGGCGGCGCGGCCGACGGGTTCATCTGCCGCCTCGACATCAACGGCAACGCGCTGGCATACTCCACGTACATCGGCACATCGAGCGATGAGTATGCGTACGGCATCGTTGCCGCCGCCGACGGCAGCATCTTCGTCTGCGGCAGCACCGTGGCCGACAGCTTTCCGACGACGCCCGACGCGTACGACCGCGTTCACAAGCGCAACACGTTCGATTGCTTCGTGCTCGCGCTGAGCAGCGCCGGCAACGTGCTGGACTACTCGACGTTCGTTGGGGGCTCCGACCGCGACGTCGCGAACGACCTGAAGTTGATCGCCCCGAACACGGTCTACTTCTGCGGCACCACCAAGTCCCCGGACTATCCGATGGGCCCGAATCGATACGACGACACGCTCGGGCGCGTACGAACGGGGAACGAGCAGATCCTCTCCTACGACGCGTTCGTGAGCAAGCTCGATCTGCGCAATGTGGTGCAGGTGACGCCGCTTGCGCCGGCGATCCTCTGCCCCGGAAGCATGCTGCCGATCCGGTGGTTCAGCCCGCGCGTGAACTCCGTCGATATCGCGCTCTCGGTCGACAGCGGCGCCACATACGGCGTGACGCTGGCGAGCAACGTCGCGGCCGGGAATCGCAACTATGACTGGACAGTGCCTGGAAGCCTGACGCCCGGGGCCGTCTATCGCATTCGTGTGTCGGCGAGCGGCAGCCCGGCCGTTGCCGGATACAGCGCCTTCCTCCGCGTGCCGCCGCGTCCCACGCGCGCCGCCTCGGAGACGAGTTTGACGCCGTGCGCCGGCGAGACGATCAACCTGACGGCCGACGCACAGGGGATCGGACTGCGCTACCAGTGGACGCACGACGGCAACGCGATCCCCGGCGCCACTTCCAACGCCTATTCGATAGCCTCGGCATCCATCGCAACCAACGGCGCCTACAAGGTGCGCGTGCGGGACACGTGCGACCGCGACACGACGTTCGACGTGGCGACGGTGACGGCGAACATCCCGACGCTCAGCGAGGTGCCCACGAGCCGATCCGCCTGCGTCGGTGAGCCGACCACCTTCCGCGTCGCGACCGGCGTAGCCTCGCCGACGTATCAGTGGCTGCGCAACGGCACGGCGATCGCCGGAGCAACCTCCGCGACATACACGATCGCATCGGTCTCCGAGGCGGATTCCGGCGACTACTCGGTGCGCATCGGCTACGCGCCGTGCACGGCCCGCCCGTACACCACGGCACCCGCACGGCTGAGCGTGGGACGCGTCGACATCACCACACAGCCGCAGAGCGTGCGCGTCGCGCTCGGCGGAGCTGCAACGTTCAACGTGACCGCGGCGGGCGCGGGCCTGACGTACCAGTGGCGCAAAAACGGCGTGCCGATCGCCGGGGCGGTGTCGAGCAGCTTCACGATAGCGAGCGCCGGCGTGGCGGACACCGGCTACTACGACGTGGTGATCGGCGGCCCCTGCACGAAGGTGAGCAACGTGGTGAAGCTGTCGATCGAGGGGATCGGCGCGGTCCCCGGCACACTTCCCGGCGGCACGGATCGCGGCATCTCCCTCACCGCATCGCCGAACCCGGCTTCGGGGATCGTGTCGGTGAGGGTCTCCTCGAAGGCCGATATCCGGGCCATCGCCGGCCTTCGCCTTGCGCTGTTCGATGCGCGCGGAATGATGGTGAAGGACCTGACCACGGCGTTGATCGCGAACGGACTGGACGCAGCCGAGTTCGACGTGAGCGACCTTGCCGCCGGCGTCTACTACGCGCGCCTCGATGCGAAGCGCTGGAACGGTCCCGCGGTCAAGATCGTGGTGCAGTAGATGGAGGAGGGGAAGAAGAAAGGGAGAGGGAGATCCTGTGTGCGTCCCTCCCCTTTTCCGAAGCTTCTCCCGAGCGTGGCGCCGGAGGCGTTCACTGCTTCCGGACTTCCCGTTGTGCGTTCCTCCCCTTTTCCAAAGGGGAGGTCAGGAGGGGTTTTGTGGGGCGGTACGTTACGGTTGTTGCCACGAGGTGAACTCCCCGCTCTCCGATGTACTCATTGGGGCTGGCCCCCTCTTCGGCAAAGCTATCCATTCCCCATAAGTCCTCTGCGTTGGACTTGTCGATCAGAGCAGCACTGAACCATGCCGCTCCTTCGTGACGAGCCTAAAAGGGCGACAGTGCGGAGCCCAGGGCGCAAGCCCTGGATACCAGGGGAGCCTTATGTCGGCAGCCCCCCGATGAATCGGGATCTACGACTGGAAAGGCGGCACATCCCCGGAGCGACGGACAGAAACGGACCTGGGGGCGTTTCGCCCGTTCAGGGCTCGAAGACGGAAACGGGGGGTGTCGCGATCCAGGGGCTGACGCCCCCCTGGCTAACCACTGACGCCCTTTCAGGGCTGAGAACCTGCGGCGCCGGAACGTTCAGCAAACGTTTGGCTCCTCCGGAGATGTTGGGAATGGAGAGTTTCCAAAGGGGAGGCCAGGAGGGGTTTTGTGGGGGAGTACGTTAACGTTGTGGCCACCCGGTGAACTCCCCGCCCCCTCGATGTACTCATCGGGACCGGCCCCCCGCTTCGGCAAAGCGGGAGAGAAGAAACGGTGAGGAAGATCGTGTGTGCATCCATAATTGCCGTGAACAACGTCGAGTTGGAGAACAGGAAACACCCGGAGATATCGATGAAGCTGAATCGACGCACGTTCCTTCGATACGCCGCGGGGGCCGGCATCGCCGCCGGCCTCGGCGGGCCACGCGCGCTCCTCGGCGACGTGCGACCGCGTGCCGCCGGCCCGCCCCCGGCCGGAAATCCTCTGCGCATGCCGACGGTCCACACGGGCGGCACCATCTCGGCGGCGAAGGCGCAGATAGCGGTGTGGCCGGGATCGCCCGTCGAGTTGTGGACCTACGACGGCGTCTATCCCTCCCCCACCTTCCGCGTGCAAAGCGGCGACGACGTGGAGCTCACGTTCACCAACAATCTGACCGAGCCGAGCAACATCCACTGGCACGGGCTGATCGTTCCCGCCGAGATGGACGGCCACCCGCGGGACGCCGTGGCACCGGGAGGAACGTTTCGCTACGCGTTCACGGTGAACCAGCGCGCGGGCGCATACTGGTATCACCCGCATCCGCACATGCGCACGGCCGCGCAGGTGTACGGCGGCATGGCCGGATTCTTCATCGTGGAGGACGAGGAGGAACGTGCGCTCGGGCTCCCCTCCGGCGAGTACGAGATCCCGCTCCTGCTGCAGGACCGCCGTGTCGAGACGGATCGTTCGTTCACCTATGCGCCGACCGATGCGGACATGGCGACCGGTTATCTCGGCGATACCGTCATTGTCAACGGCACGCCCGACGCCGTGCTCGACGTGGCGCGCGACGTCTACCGCTTCCGCGTGCTCAACGGCTCCAACGCCCGCATCCTCGATCTCGCGCTCTCCGACAGCTCGGCGTTCCATGTGATCGGCACCGACGGCGGGCTGCTCGACAAACCCTACGATGTGCAGCACAGCATGATGGCGCCGGCCGAACGGCTGGACATCCTCATCGACTTCTCGCGGTACCAGATCGGCGGCACCGTGACGCTGACCTCGCGGAATTTCGAGGGGGGGAGCGGCCGGCAGCAGGGAGCCGAGATGACGATCCTCCGGTTCAACATCGTGCGCGACGGCGCGCCGACCCCCATCCCCACCACGCTCGTCCCACTGGAGCGATGGGATCCGGCCCAGGCGGTCCGCACCAGGGAGTTCGTGCTGCGCACCGACCACTCCACCGGCATGCAGCACATGATCAACAACCGGACGTTCAGCATGGAACGTGTCGACGAGACGGTACGGCGGGGCGATCTGGAGATCTGGACGTTCGCGAACCCGACCCAGGAGGCGCACCCGATGCACGTGCACGGCACGCAGTTCCAGGTGCTGGATTTCAACGAGAACCCCGAGGTGGAGCCGAAGGATCTGGGATGGAAGGATACCGTGAACGTTCCGGCCTTCACCACCGTCCGGGTCCTGACGCGCTTCAGCCCATACACCGGCCTGTACATGGCCCACTGCCACAACCTCGAGCACGAGGACGGCGGCATGATGACGAACGTGGAGATCGTATCGGATTCGGCCGTGGAGCAGGATCCGGGCGCGGCTCCCGATCGCATGGACCTGCGATGAACGCCGGCATGGCCGCGGCATCGTACGGTGCTCCATGCACGCCGGTTGGCGCGGCGCGCGCGGCGGTTGGATCGATGGCCATCGGACTGATGATGCTTGCCGGCGCATGCTCCAACCCGCCGGTTGGCCCCGCCGACGTGAACTCCGGCGCGCGCCGTGCCGTCACGTTCGCGGACTGGACGCCCGAAGGCTACGCGACGCCCGCGGCCGCCGCATCGCTGGAACGATTGAGCGCGACCGGCGCCACGGATGTGGTGCTGATCGTCACCGCCTACCAACACGACATTCACGCGAACGGATGCGCGCTCGATCCGGCACGCTCGCCGCGCGTCGACGCGCTCCGCTCGATCGCGGCGCGGGCTCGATCGCTCGGGCTGCGCCCCTCGTTGAAGCTGCACGTCGAGAGCGACGACGGCGCATGGCGGGCGCTGATCGAGCCGGGCGATCCGGCGGCATGGTTCGCGTCGTACGGCGCCCTGCTCGACGGCGTGATCGATCTCTCGAACGAGATCGGCGCCGATGAGGTGGTGATCGGCACGGAGCTGGCCGGGACGCTCACAAGCGAGAGCGCGTGGCGGTCGTTGATCGCGCGGGCGCGGGAGCGGTTCGGCGGGCGGCTGCTCTACGCGGCATCGTGGGATGAGGCCGAACTCGTGCCGTTCTGGGACGCGCTGGACGCGATCGGCGTGGACTTCTACTATCCCGTTGCGACACGCGCCGACGCGGGACGATTCGAGCTGCTCGCCGGATGGCAGG
>CAZJYH010000219.1:1552-7883 GCA_964549365.1 uncultured Alphaproteobacteria bacterium | reverse complement strand
GACGGCGTCTCCGAGGCGATGAACAGCGAACGCCAGGAGTTCGGCGAGGGACGGCTGCATGATGTGATCGCCAACGTCTCCGACCCGAACGCCTCGATGCTGCGCGATCGGATCCTCACGCAGGTGGAAAGCTTCCGCGACGGCGCCGAGCAGAACGACGACGTGACGATCGTGGTGGTGCAGGTCGATCGCGATGCCCCGGAGCGCGTGAGCGCCGAGCGGCCGTACGGCGCCATATCGCAGTAGGGCCCGGGCTCCATACATCATCCGGCCCCATCGACCATTCGGCTCCACCGTTCGTCGACCACTCCCCTCTATTTTCTCCGCATCCCGCCGCCGCTCTCCCGCGATGTATCGTACGGAGCGCATCGCGACGCCCGCTGCCGCCGGACAGGTCGGCACTCGACCCGGCACGTCGTCTCCCCGACTTCCACTGCACCGCCCCGGGGCTCACGCCTCGATGTCCACTGCCGGACGTCCGCGCCCCGGGCAGGACGACGCCCGACGTCCGCATGGCACAACACGACGAAGCCCCGGGGTCGCCGGGGCTTCGGTTCACATTGATTGACGAGCAACGGATCAGTTGTGATCTCCGCCGGTTCCGTTCTGTTCTTCCTGCGGCTTGGCCAACTTCTTCTTGTCCTGCTCCTGAACGCGGCGCGAGATTTCGATGCGAACCTGCCTGAGAATGCTGTCCGCCGTCCGCAGCTCCATCTGCGCGCGCTTGCGGCGAAGCTGAATCGCGCCGGTGTCGATGATCATGCGCGGCTGCTGAATGCCGATCGAGAACGAGCCGTCCGGATTCACCCGCACCTCCGGAATGCCGTCTCCTTCGTCGACTCCGTCGTTCGCATCGGCGCTCGTCGCCTGCAATTCGACCTCCTCGGTCGTGTACGCTCCGTTGACGAGCGCACCAAGCCGCATCACACGGCGCGGCGCGGCCGGCGCGGTGCGCCGCTGCATCGGCCGCACGCCGGCGGGATTGGAGATCAGCCCCTGCTCCGAGGGGAGCGTCTGGGTCATGAAGACCGGGGGGGGCGGAAGCGGACGGGCGAACGTTTCGAGGGTACGCAACGAGTGCTCGTTGACGCTGATCACCTGGTCGCGGTCGATGCCGAGCACCACCTGCATCGGCCGTTCGACCATGAAGTCCTCCGGCATGTTCTCCCCGATCGCGCGTACTTCGATATATCGAACCGTGCCGGCGCCGGCGTCATGTTCCTCAACCGAGCGCAACATCTCTCGGCACGCCATCATCTCGGTGCGGGAGCGGTCCAGCCGGGCACGCAGCTGGGCCGGCATCTCGGGGGCCGCTCGCTCGAGCGTGCGGATGACGTTCAGGCGCAGCGTCGGGATATCGGCGCGAAGGGCGATCCCCTGATTCGCGTAATGCAACACCGACGTTCTGATCACCCGCTGCATCGAATCCAGCACTTTGATCTCTGCGGGATCCCATGCGCCGATCTCATCGGCGGCAAATGCTTCCGGTGCGGTGCTGTGCATCCGAACCGCGAGCGAGTCCGATCCCTTCGGCGCGCACGTCAGGAACTGCTCCCGCGTGTCCCCGAGCGGCAACGTGCCGTGTACCGCAAAGGTCACGAGATCCGACGTGGACATCGGCGGGACGATCAGATTATTGGTGTCCACGTTCACGAACGAAGCGGGAGTGCCCGCGATACGCGGCTGCGCCGCCGTCGGGGCCGACCGATCGACGCGCGCCGTCGACGGCTCCTTCGGGGAGGAGAGCGAAAGCGCCAACCCGACCGCGGCCGTGGCGACGACGCCGACGGTGCCGGCAATGCCCCATGTGCCGAGCGATGCGGCCTTCGTGAAGAGCGCCTTCTTTGCGGCCGCTTCGATCGCGCGCCCCGTGAGCTTGGCCGCCACGCCCCCGGAGACACCATCGGAGGCCACCACGCCGACGAGGGCCGACGAGGACAGATGTTCCACCGTACGCAGTTCGCTCAGATATCGTTGGGCCTCATCCGACGACGAAAGCAGACGCTCGGCTGATGCAACTTCATCCGGAGCGAGCTCGCCGTCCATGTAGGCGGAAAGAAGCGTGCGTTCGGTATCGTTTAGGTTATACTTCATGATGACGCAGACCTGCGTTCCTTGTCGGTTCTACACTTGTTCGTTTGGCTGGGCGTTCAGTACATACTCCGCCGAGGACGGCCGTTATTTCGTTCCCGGAAGGGTTCCTTCGCGGAGATACGGCGATATCTCCTCCCGCAGTCGATCGCGCGCACGCGCCAGGCGCGACTTGATGGTGCCGATCTCCACGTTGAACACATCGGCAAGATCCTTGTAGCTCAGCTCCTCCACTTCCCGCAGATGCAGCAGCATCTGCGTCTGCGCCGGGAGTTGTTTCATCGCGCGGCGCATCGCGTCGCGCTGCTCATCGCCGTCCAACCGTTGGCCGTTCTCCTGTGTCGCGTGGGCATCGCCGCCGGCGGCGAACCAGTCGTCGAACGAGAAGAACTTGCGCAGTTTCGCCTTGCGAAGCTCATCGCGGCAACGATTCAGGGTGACGGTGTACAAATAGGTGGAGAACGATGCATCACCGCGGAACTTCCGCAGCGAAAGGTACACCTTCACGAAGATATCCTGCGCAACGTCCTCGACATCCACCCGTGTCCCCAGCATCGACGCCACCAGGCGAAGCACCTTGGAACGATATCGGCTCACCAGCTCATCGAACGCCAGCGAGCTCCCGCCGACGCATTCACCGACAAGCTCGCCGTCGACGAGCTGGGCGACGCGCTGGCGTTCGACCGCTGGATAGATCGCGGGCGTGCCGGGGGTGTGTTCCGGCTCGGGATCGCTCCTATCGACGTATTCCAAGGTAACCGTGCTACCGGTGAGGAGATTCATGAATGAACGCGTTTACACTGCCGTTAACATAGAAAGTCAATGGTTCCGACGCAGCCCCTTCTCCGATGTTCCCCGCTTTTTTTTCGGGAACATCCATAAATGGCGTGCGTCGATATCGGCAGTACCGACTGTAGCACACTTTCAAGTCATGTGGAGAATAGAATCGTGAAAACACTGCGCACAATCACACTCGGGGCCGCGTTGCTGTTCGCCGTCCCCGCCATCGCCCAGACGGAGCGCCCGGCCGATCCACAGCCCAGGAACCAGGGCCCGATGATCACCGACGAGGAAACACAGGAAGTGATCATCGAGACGCCGAACAGCGCCGACGGCGAAGCCCACGTCATGATTCGACGGAACGATTCGGTCCTGTTCGACGGCAAGGGAAAGCTGGAGCTGATTCAAAAGGAACTGAGCGCCGCGCGCGCCGAACTTCGCAAGGCAGCCGCGGAGCTGGACGCCGACAAGGAACTGAGCGGCAAGGCCCTCGAGCTTCGCAAGAAGGCCCTGCTCGAAGTCGAGCGCATTCTGGAAGGGACCGACCTGAAGAACCTGCAGATCCAGCACGGCACGAAGCAGCAGACGTTGGAGATGGAGCAGAGCTTCAACATCTCCGTCACGCCCCACAGTTCCGAGGACGTCCGGCGGCTTACCGAGGAGATCGAGAAGTCCGTCGAAGGGACGCTCGGGGGCTCAAAGAACGTTCAGGTGCGCGTGTTGAAGTCGCGCAACGGTGCCGACGCCACGATCGACGTTCGAGAGCTGAGCGGCGATTCGGCCCAGTCGGCGGTGCTGCAGATGGATTCGTTGCTGCTTGCAAACAACCCGAACGGCGAACAGCGCGTTCTCGAGATCCGCACGACGAACGACAACGGCCTCGAACACTCGATGGTGATCATCAACCCGGACTCCTCGAACTCGCATGTCGCGATCGGCTCCGGCAACTGCCGGGCGAAATGCACCGCCACCGAGGCCAGGCGCTGCCGCAAGATGATCGATTCGAACGGCAACAACGTCACGATCGTGACGCGTGAAGATCGCTCGCCGATGAAGGTGATGGTTCGCTCCAACGGCAAGGAGGGCGTGCGGAAGATGGTCATGGTGAACATCACGTCGGATTCCTCCGTGGCCCGGACCGACGCGACGAACCAGGCGCGTACCTTCACGATCGACGGTAACGACCAGGTACTGGTCACGTCCGACTCCGCCGCCGACGGCGCCCGGAAGCGCGTCATGATCCGCGTGGAGAACGGCAAGCGCGAAGGTCCCCGCACGAAGGTACTGGTGGTGACCTCGGCGAAGGAGAAGGCCGGTACGACGGCGGCGTCAGCGGAGGCGGCTCCGAACGTCAACACGGCCACGACCATCGAGAAGACCGTCACGAGCGCGACGGCCGAGGGCTACTCGCTCGACGCGAACGTGCCGAATCCGTTCCATGGTTTCACGACGATCAACTTCTCGATTCCCGCCGATCAACACGCCACGCTTACGGTGTTCAACTCCGCCGGTGAGACCGTGCAGGTGCTGAAGGATGAGGAAATGAAGGCCGGCAAGCATTCGGTGACGTTCAACGCATCCGACCTTCCGAGCGGCACATATCTTTATCGCCTGGTGTCCGGCGGTTTCAATGCAACAAAAACGATGACCGTCACGAAGTAGAACCTTAGCGATGAACCTGATGATGTGAGTAACGGTGTTCTCGCGAAGAAGAAGGCGGGCCGGGTTTCCCCGGTCCGCCTTCGCTATTCATGGCATCGCCTCGCCCGCGCCGATTACACGGTCCCCATGACGTACATCGCGTCGCCGGTCGGTGTGCGGCTTCCGCCTTTCGGCTCGAGCGTGACGGCGAAGGCCTGCGCGCCGGCGACATCCTTCATCGCGATAAACGGCGCAGCATCCACGCCGCTCGGCAAGGGGAGCAGACCGGCATCCACCGGATCGCCGGCCACGATCGCCCAGAGCTGGTATTGTTTCCCCGCGGGGGGCGCCGGGAGCGTGCCGGGGTCGAGCCGGACATGCCCGGAGCGTTGATTCCAGTAGACGCGGGCGATCGAGCCGGGGGCGATCGGCAATCCCTTCATCGTCACCACCCGCGCGTCGCGGACGGTGGTGAGCGCTTCGGCCACCTGGTCGAACCTGGCCTTCATCGATCTCTGCTGTCGTGCGACACGATCGATCTCGAAATGCGCTTCGGCCAGATCACTCTCCGCCTGATTCCAGCGATATCCGAAGTACCCGGCCGCTGCGGTGCTCAGTATGGCGATGCTGATCGACGCAGCCGTCATGTAGCGCGTGCGCCGAGGAATCGCATAGACCGTTGCGGGCGAAGGGGACGATTGTGCGTTTGGATCGCCGGTTTCGGTGGCGGCAACCGCGTCGAGGACGGTCGCTCGAAGCTCGGGCCGCGGGCTCACGGCGCGCGCGCTGAGGAGGGCCTCGAACGTCGCCTCGATCGCATCGAGTTCGGCGCGCACCTGGGGATGCTCCGCGGCCAGCAACTCCACCTCGCGCGCCTCGTCGGCCGAGAGAGCGCCGGCCACGTACAGCTCGAGCGTACCGGAGGATATGTATGCGTTGATGTCCACTAGGAGAAGATTTTTCTGATCGTCGATATCGCCGCTCTGACCCTGGTCTTCACGGTCCCCAACGGAATCCCCAGCTCCCTGGACGCCTCGTCCTGCGTATACCCCTGAAAATAGATCAGCTCGATGACCTGTTCCTGTTCGGGCCTCAATGAGCGTACGATCTCGTTCAAACCGATGCGATCCGAGTCATCTCCTGCCGACGCCCGGCTGTCTACGAGATCTACGACGCTTCCGATCTCTTGGTTTTGCTGGGTGTTGCGAAACGTCCTGGACTTGATCGTGTCCAGCGCGACGTTGCGAGCCAGACGCACCATCCACGTAAACAACCGCCCCTTCGATGGATCGAAGGAGTCGAAGTTGTTCCAGATCTTGATGAACGTTTCCTGCAGCGCATCCTCGGCAAGCTCCGCCGAACGCAGCATGCGCTGGATCACTCCCAGCAGGGTGCCGGCATAACGATCGTACAGGATCGACATGGCCTCCCCGTCGCGACGCCTCAGCAGCGCGATCAGGTCGTCCTCGTTCAGTTCACTGCGGGCAGTTCTTGTTCTCACAACACGACGGTTCTGTACAATCGGCTCCCGGGCGGCCCCCTCCCGCATCATGCCCCGTCCCCGTATATACGAGATCGAACCGAAGCAGGATCAATTTCCGGTGCGATGCGCCGTTCTTCACCGAAATCGAGAAACGAGCCGAACCGGGAAATGGTCAGCCGGCACGCAACCGGTTCTGCAACACAAACAACCCGCCGGCGGTTCCTGAAGCCTGGGACCGCGATATCATCGAACCGGGTCGATTGCCTCGAGAACGCGCTCGATGTCATCCCAGTGATCGAGCACCGCATCCGCTTCGGTCTCGGTTTCCGCGTACTT
>CAZJYH010000219.1:0-1542 GCA_964549365.1 uncultured Alphaproteobacteria bacterium | reverse complement strand
CTTGGCTCCCCGGATATCGGTGCGCTCGATGTCTCCGATGTGCAGCGCCGTTTCGGCACTCCCGCCGAGAACGTCGAGAGCGGCATGGAACGCTCCGGGATGGGGCTTGGCAACGCCGGTTTCATTGCTGAAGATCCATGCGGAGAAATAGCGCGCCACGTCGCGCTCCTCCATCAAGCGGCGCAGCACCGCCCCCGGCGAGAACGCCGTATCGGAAATCAACGCCAGACGCGAGCGTCGCGCGAGAAACTCCAGCGCTTCGCGGGCCCCGGGAAGCAGTTCCGGGGGATGGTCGAGCACGCCACGCTCGAACACCTCGGCGACATCGGCGAGCACATCCTCGGGAAGTTCGATCCTCACGCTGCGGCAGATCTCGCGCACCATCTCCTCGGAGGTCGGCGTGCGCTGCCGATTCAGCCAATGATCGTCGAAATACCCCCAGATGGCGCCGTATGCCGCGTTCAACTCCTCCGGATCGACACGATATCCGGCACGCTCCACGGCACGCGCAAGCGCCAGCTTCCGCGTCGCGTTGCGATGCGTTCCTCCACTGGAATCGAAGATGGTGTTCCAGAAATCGATAGTGACAACAGTGATCGGCATGGGCGAAGGGCGTTGAGCGTGTTGCTTGCTGCGTTATGCGTGCTCAGCATTGAGCGCGCGAACCTCGATGACGCCGTGTCCGGTCGGGCCGGACCGTGAACCGGCGCAATGGATTTCATGCGAACTCGTAGCGGACGGAGGTGCCGGCTTGATCGGTGGGCGGCGTCACGATCAATCGACGTGGGATCCGCTCGCGTAGCTGCGCCACGTGCGAGATCACGCCGATTGCCCGGTGGTCCGAACGCAGCCGCTCCAACGCGTTCATCACCACATCGAGCAACTCGCTGTCGAGAGTCCCGAATCCCTCGTCGAGGAAGAAGAACTCGAGCGCGGCGTGCCCAACCTGAATCGTGTCGGAGAGCGCAAGCGCCAACGACAGCGAGACCAGAAACGTTTCGCCCCCCGACAGTGAACTGGGCGCACGTTCGCCGCCGCCGTTGCCGTGATCGCGGATGATGAACCCCTCCTTCGGGCGCGCGAGAATCTCGAACCGGCCGCCGCTCAGCTCGCGCAACTGCATCGACGCACGGCGGCAGACATCTGCGAGTCGTTCGTTGGCAAGGAACTCGATGAACCCATTGCCGCGAAGGTACTTGCTCAACTGCTCGATCGTGGCCTTCGCCTCGGCGCTCACCGCATCCTGCGACCGAACCTCGTTCCACTCCACGTTCTTCTCACGGGTCAGGCGCAGACTCTCCTCCGCGGCGCCCAGCGATCGCTCCGCCTCGGCGTACAGATCGGCGGCCTCACGCAGCCGCTCGGTTGCCCGCGCCGACGCGTCTTCCAATCGCTCGCGTCCGTCCGCCTTCGCTCCGATCGCGGCGTTCAGCTCGGCTAGACGGCGCTGCGCGGCGGCGTTGCGCTCATCGATGGATGCAGCCTCGGCGCGCGCCGCGGACAGATCCTCCGGTTCCATCAGCCATGCGCGAGCCGCTGCGG
>CAZJYH010000218.1:3934-7916 GCA_964549365.1 uncultured Alphaproteobacteria bacterium | reverse complement strand
GTCGAAGATCTTCTTCCGATGCTCCGGGCTGATGCCGATGCCGGTGTCGCGCACGCGCACCTCGGCGAACGAGCCGTCGCGATGCACCGTGATCGAGATCATCCCCCCCTCCGGCGTGTACTTCACCGCGTTGTCCACCAGGTTCAGGAACATCTGGTACAGCTTCGCGTGGTCCGCGCGGATGAACAGGTTCTCGCTGTGCCGGAACGTGATGTACACGTCCTTCTGTGTGCCGAGGATCGTGGCCGCGTCCGCCAGATCGGCGAGCGTCTCGGTCAGGTTCGTCGGCTCGGTGTGGAGCTGCACCTGTCCCATGTCGGTGCGCGAGAGCAGCAGCAACGATTCCACCACGTGCGACAATCGGAGCACCTCCTGCAGCGCGCTCGAGAGCACGTCCTGATACTCCTGCGGCGTCTTGCGCGTGCGCAGCGCAAGCTCCATCTCGCCGGTGAGAATCGTCAGCGGCGTACGCAGCTCGTGCGACGCGTCGGCGGTGAACTGGCGGATCTTCTCGAACGAGCTCTCCAGGCGCGAGATCATGTCGTTGAGCGTCTCGGAGAGCCGGCCGATTTCGTCGTTGGTCTTCGCCTCGGGCAGTCGGCGCGAGAGGTTCGAGGCGGTGATGTCCTTGGCCGTGCGGGTGATCTCGTCCACCGGATGCAGCGATGCCCGCGCCAGGAACCAGCCGCCGATCGAGCTGAGGAAGAGCACCGCCGGGCCGAGGATCACCAGGAAGCTGAAGAACTGCTTCAGCAGCGCCTCCACCTCGCCGATCGGATAACCGACGATGATCAACGCCGATCGCGAGCGGGCCGCCGCCACACGTATCTGCGCGGTCTCCCCCTGCGGGCGCATTGTCTTCTCCACCGTTGCCGACTTCACGATCGAGTCCTGCACCGACGCGAGGAAGGCCGGGCTGAGCACGATCGAGTCGGACTTCAGGTTGTCGGAGCGATAGACGATGGTGCCGGTGGAGTCCACCACCTGGATCATGAAGTTGCGCGGGGTCAGGATGATGTGCTCGTAGATCGAGGTCCAGATCGCGTCCACCTCCTCCGGCATGTCGCCCGCCTTCGGCGCCGGCGCTCCGCTCTCCTTCGAAGGCCTGATCGCCGGTGTCACGCTGTTGTTGTGTTCGCTGGAATCCTTCCGCAGGAACGCGAGGTCGTCCTTCTTGTGATCATTGCGCCCCTTGCTGTGCAGATCCTCGCGCTTCGAATTGTTCTCCGGCTCCTCCGCCTTCTTGCGGATCACCAGGTCCAGCGAGGAGATCACCTTCGAGAGCGAATAGTCGAGGTTGGTGGTGAGCTCGCTGGAGACGGAATAGTAGGTGAGCACCGCGAAGGTGGTGAGCGACAATGCCATCACCACTACGAACCAGAGCGTCAGGCGCGCGCGCAGGGAAAGGCTCACTCTTTCTCCTCCTCGGGGACGCCCTCGCGCATCACGTAGCCGACGCCGCGAATCGAATGGATCAACCTCGAGCCGCCGTCGGCCTCCACCTTGTTGCGCAGCCGGTTGATGTACACGTCCACGAGGTTGGAGTCGACCGCGAAGTTGTAGTTCCAGACATGCTGGGTGATCACCGAGCGGCTGAGCACGCGGTCCGCGTTGCGCATCAGGTACTCCAGCAGCGCGTACTCGCGGGCGGTCAGCTCGATTTCGACCGCGCCGCGCTTTGCCTTGCGCGAGATCGGATCGAGCACCAGGTCGCCCACCTTCAACTGCGTGGACTTCTCCACGCTCGAACGCCGGAGCATCGATCGGATGCGGGCGGTCAGTTCCTCGAAGTGAAACGGCTTCGCTAGGTAGTCGTCGGCGCCGGAGTCGAGTCCGGTGATCTTGTCCTGGATGGTCCCCTTGGCGGTCAGGATCAACACGGGCGTGGTCATGCCGCGCGCGCGGAACTCGCGGAGCAGCGAGATGCCGTCGCGCTTCGGGAGCATCAGGTCGAGCACGATGCCGTCGAACTCTCCGTTGAGTGCCATTTCCAATCCCTCCTCGCCGTCGTACGCGCAGAGCACCTCGTAGTGCTCCTCGCGCAATCCCTGCTCGATGAACTTGGCAACCTTCTTCTCGTCCTCAATGATCAGCAGCTTCATAAGCGGTCGGGTTTCTCGGGCCGACGCCGTTTTCGGCGCGGCGGAAGGTCAAAAAATAGCGATTCGATGCACGCGGCACGTTACAGTTCATTCATCGGTCCGTCGATGATGTCAACGCCGACACGCCGTTCGGCCCCGAAGTGCGCGCCGTGCCCGCGCCGTCGGCAAATCCGGCGTTCCCATCGATCTGCTATTTTGTCGACCGGCGCATCCGTCGCGAACGGCACTTCACTTACTGCCCGGGAGATTCCCACTATGCGTACGCTGCTTGCAACATTCATCATCGCACTAGTTTCGCTTTCCACACTGACGGCCCAGACGGACGCCGAGAGGCGCAAGGCATATGACCTTGCGATGGAGGGGATCAAGGCCACCGATGAAGGGGATCTCGATCGTGGGTTGGAACTGCTGACGAAGGCGGCCACCATCGATCCGACGAACGTCGCGTACCGGTACGAACAGGGGTACGTGTATGTGAAGAAGGAGAACTACCGGCGGGCGCTCGAGATTCTGGAGCCCTTGCTGGCCGACGAGGCGAATGCGTCGCGGGTGGAGGACGTGTGGTATCAACTGATCGCCAACTGCCATGACTATATCGGCGAGACCGAGAAGGCGATGGATGTCTACAAGGCCGGGCTGAAGCGCTTTCCGAACTCCGGGCCGCTGCATCTGGAACTGGGCGTGATGGCGATGAAGGAGAACGACTACGACAAGGCGATCGGTGTGTGGGAGGAGGGGATACGCGTGGCGCCGAAGTTCCCGTCGAACTACTACTGGGCATCGCGGCTCTTCTGCAAGTCGAGCGAACCGATGTGGGGGCTGATCTACGGTGAGGTCTTCCTGTTGCTGGAGCCGAACTCGCGACGCACCGAGGAGATCAGCAAGCTGCTGTTCGACACCTACAACAAGGCGATCACGATCGGCAAGGACACCGCGCATGTGGACTTCATGACGAGTCTCCCCGTGCAGTTCAAGCCGGGCGACACCGCGGTGACGTTCCCTTTCGCGTTTTACTACGGCAGCTGCATGATCCTGGCCGCGCCGAAGGCGACGGCCGGGCGGTTGTTGCATCGGGATACGCGCACAGGTCTCACCATCGCCGAGCTTCTCGAGATTCGGCGGTCGTTTCTCGAGTTCTGGTTCGACGAGAAGAAGGGGGACGACAGGCACGTGGTACTGATCGACTACCAGCAGAAGCTGCGCGAGGCCGGATACTTCGATGTCTACACATACTGGCTGCTGTCCGCCGGAGCAGAGGCGGAGGCTTCCGAGTGGCTGGAGAAGCATCAGGATCAGTTCCGCGAGTTCGTCGGATGGCTTCGGAAGAACCCGCTGCCGATGACGCCGGAGAACGCGATCGATCGCAGAAACCTGTAGGCGCGCGGCGTGCCGCGTGTCTCCGTTCGACTTCATAGTCATACGAACATCATCGAGAGAACAGGATCGGTCATCCCCGCGCAAGCGGGGATCCACGTTGTTGCTGTGATGGATGCGCTTCGCAGCTCTTCGAGTCCCGCTTTCGCGGGAATGACAAGTTGGCGTGTCGGACAGTAGGCCCCTGCTCGATATCGCAAGTGTTAGCCAAACTGAGACACTGTCCCGCGCATCGTTCGCTGTGGGCATCCTGGTGATCCGATCACCGTGATGCCCTCCGATTGCCTCGCACCGTCGCATCCTCTACATTTGCAGGGTCCAGCAGGTCCATTCGATCCATCCCGCGGCAGCTCGTCCGGCGCTCTGCACGCCCCGCAGTCCGTTCGCCTCGTCGAGCGCGGTGCCGCACTCCTCTCACGTATGGCCTCCGATTCCCGAGCATCGGCAGACGCTGCGTGCGTTGCGCGGTGCCGTCACGTCCGGCTACTCAATCCGGGAGCGATCGT
>CAZJYH010000218.1:0-3924 GCA_964549365.1 uncultured Alphaproteobacteria bacterium | reverse complement strand
TTACGTTTTACAACCATCATCGCCCTCGTCACCCTCCTCTCCGCCGCGCAGCTCATTGCGCAGAGTGATGCCGATCGCGCAGAGGCGAAGCGCCTTGCCGCCGAGGGAGTGCGCGAGGCGGAGGGGGGCCGTTACGATCGCGCCGTGGCGCTGCTCGATCAGGCGGCGCGGCTCGATCCGTCCGAGCCGGAGTATCGTTACGAGCAGGCCTGTGTCTGGTATCGAAAGCACGACGACAAGCGCGCCGTCGAGATCATGACGAAGCTCGTCGGCAATGCCAGGGCGGCCGACCGCTGGTATCAGCTGCTCGGCGACGCGCAGGAACATCTCGGCGATCACCGGAAGGCCGCCGCCGCGTACAACGCCGGGCTGAAGCGGTTCCCGTCATCGGGGAGGTTGTGGTCGGCGCTCGGCACGCTTGCGATGAACGCGCGCGACCAGGAGAAGGCGTTGAAGTGCTGGGAGAGCGGCATCGCCGGCGATCCCGGCTTCACGCTCAACTACTACCACGCATCGCGAACCTGCTGCGCGCTCGGGAAACGGATGTGGGGGATCATCTACGGGGAAGTGTTCATCAATCTCGAACCGGCGACTCCGCGGGCGAAGGAGATCAGCGCGCTGGTGTACGACGCATACCGCAAGTCGTTGACGCTCGGCGACAGTGTGCGCGCGGAGTTCGTAGCGATTCCGACTTCGAAGGGGAAGCGGGGGGGCGCTCCGGCCGGAGGCTCGATGGCCGGTCCCTTCAACGCCCTCCATGCGCTCACATCGGCCAAGTATGTCGAGGGTGAGGATGGTCGTATGTCGGTGGATACGGCGCTCACGCTTGCGCGGCTGGGTGAGATACGGGCCGGGTTCATCGATGAGTGGTACCGGCGCGATCTGCCGCGGCAGTATTCCAATGTGCTCTTCGAGTGGCAGAAGCAGTTGCTCGACGGCGGACACATGCACGCCTACACCTACTGGCTGCTGGCCGAGGGAGCACCGGAGGAGTTCCGCGCGTGGCGTATGAAGAACAACGACAAGCTCGACGCCTTCATTCGCGCGATCGTCGAGCATCCTATCCGTGTGAACCGGGAGCATTCGGCGTCGCGGCCGTTGGGGGAATGATGCGGTCGCGCGAACGATTCTCTGCCGTATGGTCGTCGGCCGGTCGGTCGGCGCGGCCTACATCAGCCCGCGCTCCGAGAGCGAGATGTAGTCATCGCCCGCGATGATGATGTGGTCGTGGAAGGGGATGTTGATGATTCTGCCGGCCGCGATCAATTGCCGGGTGATCTCGAGATCCTCGCTGCTCGGCGTCGGGTTGCCGCTCGGGTGGTTGTGCAGCCCAACGATGCTTGCCGCTCGTTCGATGATCGCCCGGCGGAACACTTCGCGCGGATGCACCACCGAACCGGTCATGCTTCCCTCGGAGATCAGTTCCATCCGGATCACCTGACCGGCGGAGTTCAGCGCCAGCACGTGGAACTGCTCCTTGTGCACGCCGCGAAGCAGCGGGATGTAGATGCGCGCGATGTCGGCCGGACTGTTGATCACGGGCCTGCTGCCGAACGGGGCACTCCGCATTCTTCGGCCCAGCTCGAACGCGGCCGCCAACGCCACCGCCTTCGCGGGCCCGATGCCGGGAATCTGTTGCAGCTCCGTGTGGTCGGCGGCAACAAGGCGCATGATGTTGCCGAACCGATGCAGGAGTTTGCGGCTCAACTGCAGCACGTCCTCACCGCGCTTGCCGGTGCGGAGCAGGATTGCCAACAGCTCCGCGTCGGTGAGCGCCCTCGGGCCAAGCTCCATCAGGCGCTCGCGCGGTTGTTCCGTGTTGCTCCAATCCTTCACCGCCAGCCGCTCGTCACCATCCCTCAGTTCCTCGTCCTCGATCGCTGCTGCATCATCGAGCGTTGTCATCGCTACGTCCAACGGAGCATCGGCGGAGTCGTCGGTGCCGCTCGGCATCATGTACGCGTCGTCGATGGCCTCGCGTTGGTAGACGACCGAGTAGTGAAGGCGCGGCTCGGAGACGCCGTGGTTCACGAGCGCCGCGGGCGCCGTGCCGAGCGTGTCGGTCAGCGCGATGGCGTCGGCAACCACGAAGAACGAGCCGCATGCCACCACCGTGTCGTTCGGGGCGGAATCGCGCAGCGCCATCCGAAGCCCTTCGGATACAGTGCCGCCGAACGATGTTGCCAGACCGAGTCGGTCGGCATGGTAGTAGATCTCCTCGGCCGGCAGCGATCGTGGGTTGTCGGCGCGGACCGCATACAACGCATCGGCGGCCGGGGCCAGCAACGAGACGATCTCTCCGACATCCTTGTCCTGCACGGCGCCGTAGACGAAGCGGACCTTGCCGTGTGCTGCTCCCGCAAGCACGTGCCGGAGCGTCTCCACCAGAACGCGGGCGCCGTCCGGGTTGTGCGCGACGTCCAGAATGACGCGCGGCTCCTCGTGTACCACCTCGAAGCGCCCCCGAATGCCGGCGGCCGAACGAATCGATGCAAAGCCCGCGCGGATTGCTTCATCGGTGATTGGGAACCGATCGCGCAGTGCTTCGAGCACGCCGAGCGCCACCCGCGCATTGTCGATCTGGTAGCGTCCCGGCAGATCGATGAGGAGGTCCGGGATGCTGCGTCCGTCCACGATGAACGATGCGGTCACCGAACCCGGCGTGCCGGCGCGGCGTGCCGCGTGGGTGAAGTCTTCGACGAATCGCATTCGTGCGCCGACGCGATCGGCGGCATCCTGAAACACAGCGCGCAGATGCGGCGCAACCGGGCCGATCACAGCGGGCGTTTCGGGCTTCAGGATCCCCGCCTTCTCGTAGGCGATCTGTTCCAGTGAATCGCCGAGATGCTTGGTATGATCCATGCCGATGGACGTGACGGCAGTTGCGAGCGGCGTCAGCACGTTCGTGGCATCGAGCCGCCCCCCAAGCCCCGTCTCGATCACCGCAACGTCAACCTCCTCCTCGGCGAAGTAGCGGAAGCCCATCGCGGTGGTTCCCTCGAAGAACGTGCATCCGATCTCCTCGATCATCGGAAGCATCTCGCGCGTATACAATGCCAGTCGCTCGTCGGCGATCGGCGTGCCCATTACGCGTATGCGTTCGTTGAAACGAACCAGGTGCGGTGATGTGTACAGGCCGACGCGGTATCCGGCGGCCTGAAGCGTGGAGGCGATCATTGCCGTCACCGAGCCCTTTCCATTGGTGCCGGCAACGTGAACGGCGGGGAAACGTCGATGCGGATTTCCGATCCGCTCCAGAAGCTCCGTGATCGGATCGAGCCCAAGCTTGATGCCGAAGGTCTGCAGCGAGAATAGTCGATCGAGCGATGCGCGCAGTTCGCGATCGTCGGACGTGATATGCGTAGCCATGATGTAAGAACCGAGTGCCGGAGGGAGATCGGCCCCGGAAGATACGAACGGTTGGGGCATGCACGATTCGAGCCCACCGCGGACACGGTCCACCGCGGACATCGCCCTCATGCATGAGCAGGACGGTGCGCTCTGTATTCCGGATACGGGCCGAGAACGATCGCCGGTTCGGTGGTCGTTGGGGCGTACGTCGGCAGGGGCGTGTACGGAAACAAAAACCGCCCCGATGCACTCGGGGCGGTTCAATCAGGGACGGGCAATATCGCAATTGGGACTACGATAGTGGTTACCGTGCGCGAGCAGGCGGAACGCGCAAGTCGCCCGCCGTGACGCGCACGTCCCGTTACTTCTTGACGGCGGCCTTCTTTGCCGGGGCGGCCTTCTTGGCAGCTGCCTTCTTTGCCGGAGCTGCCTTCTTCGCAGGAGCAGCCTTCTTTGCCGGAGCTGCCTTCTTCGCAGGAGCTGCCTTCTTCGCCGGAGCAGCCTTCTTCGCCGGAGCAGCCTTCTTCGCCGGAGCGGCCTTCTTGGCCGGAGCGGCCTTCTTGGCCGGAGCAG
>CAZJYH010000217.1:0-7933 GCA_964549365.1 uncultured Alphaproteobacteria bacterium | reverse complement strand
TAATTTTCTCCTGCTTTATCTTTTTGTACTCCTCGATGAGGTGGCTGTTGATGGGGTTCTTGGCCCTGATTAACGCTGGGTCGGGGTTGTCGTCTTTGACGAATTCGAATTTGCTGGCGTCGTGGAGTAGGTTCTTGGAGGGGGAGTCGAGGGGAGAGGGGAGGAAGGCAGCTGAGAACTTGCCCTTCTTGTGCTGGCGATGCCTGAGTTCTACGCGGCTGGCTTCCTTCTGGTCGTTGATCTCCATGGTAATCTTCTGCATCTTCTGCTGCAGCTGCAGATTTTCGTAGTCTGCCTGCAGATCCTCAAACTTGGCGAGGAGTCTGCGGGTGGTATTCTGGTGGTCCTCCATGTTCTGCAGGAGGAGACTATTTTCGATGTCCTTCTGCTGCAGGTGGTACTGGAGGGCGTGCGTTTCGTCCTTCGCCTTTCCGACCTCTTTCTCTGCATCGTTCAGCTTCTTCTCCAGGAATGGAAAAAACGCCGGATGCGGAAACTCGGCGATTGCCTTGAAGATATGTCCGTAGTAGGGACGTCGCTCACCGTCCCCGTTTGCCGAAGCGTTCAGGATCACCGAAACGTCCGCCTCGCGCCTGTACTTCGCAAGCAGCATGAGCGCCGAGGGATCGCCGGCTTCGGTCGCCAGCTCCCGCACTCGGGCATAGATGCCGTCGCTCGGCTTCGCGCGGTCGAGCGCCCAGTCCCGCGCCCGCAGCCGGTTCGGCCGATGGATCAGAATGCTGTCGAGCCTCGCCAGGCCGTCCGGTCCAAGCACGTCGGAACTGTCCGGCCCTCTGTTGAGGACGGCGTCGACCATTGCGTCGCCGACATAGTGGCTGGTGACGATACAGCCGCTCTGCGTGCGGACAAATACCGTGTCGTCGAAGTGGCGCACGAGGATCGGGACCAGATCCACGGTGCGCCGCCGCGCCAACGCCCAGACCGAGTAACACCGCACCACTCCGTTGGAATGGTCGGTCAGCGCGATCAACTCGTCGGCCGTGGCAACGCGGCTCAGCTCGTCGAAGTCGTCGTATTGCTTCGTACGCTCCCCGGCTATCCCCACATATGATTCGTCCAGGGAATTCGTTTGCGCGATGCGGCCGACGATCGCGAGGGTCGCCGGCGAAATCGCCGACTCGCTGAAATGTGACTGGCAGAACAGTGCGCTCGGCAACAACAACAGCGCGATGGTGGCAAGGCTTTTGGCGATCATATCGGGGGGCTCCGATTGAGTGGAAGATCCGTGACGGGCTCCACTGTCGAAGCGCGACGCGAAAGGCGACGGCTTCGGCATGTGATCGCCGAGAATATCGCATCGGCGGAGACGCCGCGCAATAGATCCGCGGATCAACCCGCACGGATCAACACGCACGGATCAACGCGTACGGATGGTCACCGTGCACGAATGCCGACGGGCGGAGGAATCCCCCCGCCCGCCTCGAGATACGTCGTGCGCACCGGCGCCGCTCCTATCCCACCGCCTCGCTCCTCACTGACACGGACTGCACGCCGAGATCGTGATCGTCTGGGCGCCTGAGTCGAAGCAGACGTCGACGCAGCAGATTTCGGCCACCTGCGCCGGCAGCGGAATGCACCCGGTGCAGGCGGACGATCCGGTGAACTTGCGCGTCCTGCCGTTGATATCCTCGGCACCGACGGGCGCATAGCCCGGTGGTGTGGGAATCGAGGTGGCGATCCCTCCCGAGGGAATCACATACGGCCCCGACAAGTGTCCGCCCGCGTCGACCAGGGTGAGCAGGATGGTACACCCTGAGGTGTTCGTGACCGAGATCTGCGCGTGCGTCACGGTCGGCGCGGCCAGCGCCACAAATGCCGTCACCACCGCCGCGACCATTGCCGCCGCAAGCCTTCGATTCGATATGGTCATGTTTGATCGCTCCTTTGAATAAATGCATGGATGACCGGATTGTCGTAAGAGGAGCGAAATCGGGCGGAGTGGACAACGGAAACGGGATCCTGCCCTTGCACGCAATATTCAAGAAGCGCGCGCTTCCCTCACGCGAAGGCCCGCGCATGCGACAACGCACGCGCGGGCCTTTGTTTCACAGACTCCGACGAGGCCATGACCGCGGGATCCCCGCATCATCACCCCCCCCCCGAGCCCTTCTCTACTTCTCCAACACGACGACATGCGACGTCGCGGTGACGGCGCCGATGGTGACGCGAACCAGATACGTACCGGCGGGCCAGCCGTCGGTGCCCACCGGAACCGACTGCATCCCCTTCGCGATCACGACGTCCTTGTGGTACACGTCACGTCCGGTGATGTCGCTCACCGCGACTCGTGCCGTGGCTCCCGTGTTCAACTCGAAGCGCAGGTTCAGAACGTCGCCGCCGCGGAGCGGATTCGGATACGCCTTCATCCCCCCCTCGTTGAACGTCATCGTGGCCGAGTTTTCCACGCCGGCAACGCCGTCGTTTCCGTTGTCGCCCCCACGGCGCGCCTCCGGAATGATGTAGCAGAGCTGATTGGCCCACTGCCACGGGAGCTTGCCGATGTTGGGCATGCACTGCAACCCGATGTTGGGGCCGATCACGTTCACGCACACCGTGCCGGGCGGGGCATTGCCGCTCGGGAACGCAAGGAGGATGTCGTTGCAGAAGCTCATCAACGCAACATCGGTCTTGACCAGATAGAGCTGCTGCGGATCGACGGGGCCGATCAGATTATTGCTCTGCGTGAAACCGTTGACGATGTAGCCCGGGGTTTCGGCGCCGGCGACGTTGCGCACGGCATTCCCAACGGACCACCCCTCATCGTTCCCCAGGCCGCCGTAATCCCCGGCCGGGCCGGCGAGCGCCATCCCCGGCCCTGTTGTCACGCGCTGCAGGAACGCGTCGCTCAAACCGAAGCCGCCGGGAATGTTCGTGAAGCCGGTAACGATCACGTCGCTTCCACCCGCGGGAACCGGGTTGGCATCCTCGACCAGATCGTAGCCGCGGTCAGGGAGCGGGCCGTTCTCGCCGAAATAGACATTGGCGACCTGGTTGCACGGATCCGGACCGAACTCCACAACGAACACCTCGTCGTTCGTGCTGGGGAACGGCGCGCCGTTGGTATACCCCGCAACCACGATGTCACCGGCATTCGGACCATTGCGCAGCACGATCACAGAACGCGCCTCCTCGTTGTTGGCGGCCGGCGCGAAGTTGGTGAACGACCGGTTCTGCGGAGGAGCGCCGATCATCCCCGTGTTGCCGTTGACGCGCGCAACGAAGATATCCGTGCCGAGCGCCGGAGGGCTCGTGGTGCCGCCGGCGCCGACGATATCGCCCGCGCCGAGCTGCCCGACCGGCACCTCATCGAGCCCGTAGAAGTAATCGTCGTTTGCCGCGGTGCCGTATTGCCGGTCCCAGATGAGGCCGAGCCCGGCGTTCACGCGGAACAGATACGCGCCGCGCATGCCGGGCGCGTTCTGATTCGTGCTCGAGCCGGCGACAACGTAGTCCCCGGGAAACGTGGTGATGTTGTCGCCCACCGTCGTCTGAATGATCTTCCATGCCTCTTCCTGCGACGCGGCGCCGCCGTAGGTGCTCCAGTTGATCACGCCGCCGTTCGCCGCCAGATGCAGTATGAAGATATCGTTCGAGGCGATCGGCTGACACGGCGGCCCTATCTGTGCATACCCACACACGATCAGATCACCGTTGGCGAGTTCCAGCACATCGGTGGCGCGCGAGTTGATGCCGATCTGGTACGTCATGGACCAGACCTGCCCGCCTCCGGCGTTCGTCACCACCACGTATGCATCCGACGTGCCGCAGCCGCCGGGCTGCTGGAACGATTCGCCGACAGCGACGTATCCGCCGCCGGCAAGCTGCTTCACTCCGTGTAAACCCGACTCAACGCACGTGGCGCTGCCGTACGCATATTGAAACCGCTGCGCGAAAGCGGCACCGCTTCCGAACGTCGTGGCTATCGCGGCGGCCGCAAGGAATCCCTGCAGTGCACGCCGGCATTGTATGCCGTAACGCATGACTGACCTCCGAATATCAATGTTGGCAAGGTGTTGATTCAGCCGTTGCGACGGCGACATTCCAATTCGCGAGCAGACGGTGCGTCCGGACGCCCGATGACACACGAATCGTGTCGCGCACGGCCGATCGGCCGATCGCAACAACGTGATCGGGCCGCTGCGATACCGCCCGGGCGGCAGCATAACGGGACATCACGATCAACCGCTGATGGGTTGTGACCGGACGAATATCGGAGAGTCCGCCATGCCATGACAGTACATGTTGGGGTACCCGTCGCGCTCGACCGCCACCGCCCAACGATCCATGTGATCGACATCTCCAGTTCAAGCCCAATGCAGGCGGCGCCCGGATTCCGATCGCAGGGGTCACACCACGGCGCACGCTTCCATGCTAGAACGCGTGGCCCAGACCGAGATGCAGGCCGGCGCCGAAGTAATACACCCAGGAGAGCCCGATACGGAAGAGAAACCCGCCGGGCTGCGAGCACGAACGGAATCCGAGAACGAACGAAGGCCTCGCCAGCAGTGGGCGCGTCCCGTCATCGTAACGCGCGGTTTTCACCGTGAGCAGCGAAATTCCCCCGCCGACTTCCAATCCGGACTCCGCATTGGAGAGGTAGTTCATCATACCCATGATCGCAGATCCTGAATCGAATATGCCGCCGGCGAGATTTCCCGGAATATATCCCACACCATACCCGAGGCGCATCGTCAAGTGGTTGGTAACCATGTGCTCGTAGTTGATCGACAATGCGGAAGCGACCACGGATGTGCTGAGCTCGCCGTACAGTATTCGATGCGCGGCGATCGCCCGCTCTCGCCTCGTCGCCGCCGAAACGCCCCGATCGCCCACCTTCGACCATCGAGCCAATGTGATTCGAGCATCGAGCGTGACGCCGAAAAATGCCTTGTCGAGATTGTAGTGAAGTTGTCCCCGCGCGCCGACGGCGAACCGATCGCCCAGCGGAAGAGTACAACCGACACCGAGGACCGCGCCGACCGTCGGCACCCTCGCGACCGTGTATGAATACGCCTTCACCACGGTGTCGTAGCCGGCGAAGCGTTCACGCAGCAACCCCGCCACCTCCACTCCCCCGTCGAACTCGAGACGCACCGGGCCGATGGCTCCCGTGATCCCGGTAACGAAGTCGACATAGTATTCCTGTCGCTCCACGTCGGGATGAAACGTCGGCGTCTGGAGAAACGATTCGGTGTATTTGCCGAGATCCGGATCGCGTGCATAACGCGCCGCGATAAACGCCGTGCCGTCGCGGTATGTCCCCTCGACGCCCACCATCACGTTGCGCTGAGTGGAGCCCACCCCGGCAACGAAATCGACGGATTCATCGTGCGGGGGCGCTTCGCCGGGGCCGCGCGACGGTGTTGCAGCTCCGGACGCCGGAGGCTCCTGCGCGAAGGCGGCGCGCGCAATCACAAGCATCAGCACACATGCGTAAAGCATCGAAATGCCGTGGGTTCTTCGCTGCTCAAACTCGGCGCAACGCGATGGTCGGACGAGCGGATGGTGATCGCTGAAACAACCGGACATGATAAATTCCCCCGATCCTACGAATGACTGAGATGTGCTCCCCACCATTCAACTGCGGGTTGAGGCGCGCCGATTTCATGTGGATGAAAATGTGCGGCGGTGATGGGCCACTCGAATGCACACGGCTTCGCCATCCCATGCGAACCGGCAATTACGACGCGGGCGATGGCGCAACGCCGGAAATCGAACGAATGAACAGGCTGTGTGGCTTGGGAGTGCATCAAACATACGGCCCGCGGAGCCGACATGCAAGGGGTGTGCGGAATTCGAGGTTCGCGGGCATCGGAACGCCACGTGCGCACGACGACAAATTTGCCCGGATATTTGCGATCTCAAAAAAAAGCATGTCCTGTCGCAGATCCCGATGTGTCGGGGAGCATCGCGAAGGAAGGGGGCGATCCCGATGAGTACATCGGGGGGGGAGGGAGTTCACATGAAAGCAATGCGCTACAGGCAGCCGCGTCCGGCCGCCCCCTCCTGACCTCCCCTTTGGAAACGGGGAGGGACGCAACCGCCACTTCAACCACCCGGCAGGATCCCGCGCACCCGGCACGCAATTGTGCAACAAGACCCCCGGGACTTGACAATCGGATGCTCCGGGTGTAACGACCGGCACCGCTACCTCGCTCCATCGACCATCAACCAGTCGAATTATTCGGAATATTTGAACCGCATCCGCGCCGTTCTACAATCCACATCGAGGTGGATTCCGCATTCGGTTGGATGGCCCGGAATTCCCGCCGCCACGCAATCCCGCAACAGTCCCCGTGCATCGTGCGCCGCTCCGGAACCCGCACCGTCGTACGCGCCCCCACCGATGTCGGCATTTGATGACGCCCTTGCCGGGTGGCCTTGCGACAGGTTGGCGGCGTCATACGACTACGATGAGAAATGAACCGCCTCATTCCCCTTTCAGGGTGCGCTCCAGAAACGCCAGCACCTCGCCCGGAAGCTCCTCATGAAATTTCTCGCGATCGAACCCGGCCGGGTCGGTCGCGGGAAGGAAACCCGGAACGCGCATCGCGGCGGGGAACGGGCTGAGGAACGAGAAGTGCCCGGCGTTCGGGACGACACGGAGCGTGACGAGATCGCGATCGGCCACGCCGTTCAGCACGATCTCCGCGTGCAGGCGGGGCGTGTACGGATCGTGCTCGGCGATCAACATCAGGATCGGCAGGTTCACCTCCCGCAACGAGCCCTCGGGCGTGTACCAGGCCGTTGCCGGCGCCAGCAGCACCAGCGCCCGCACACGCCGGTCGCGTACGGCCTTCACGCGCTCGCGACGCTCTGACCACGGCGCCCCACCGGCCACGGCCAGCGCGGTGTACCCGCCGATCGAGTGCCCGATGACGCCGACACGATCCGCCGTCACGCAGGCGCCCAGCTCCGTGTCCGCGACCACCGCGTCGATCGTCAGGCTGAGGTGCTTCGGGCGGTTCACCAGGTTGGCGTGCGTTCCCTCCAACGAGTTGTCGTTGCGGTTGTTCCCGGCGTGTTCCAACATCGCAACAACGTAGCCGTTGCGCGCCAGATGCGTCGTGATGGAATGATAGAGCAGATGCCGGCCGCCGTTGCCGTGCGAGACCACCACGATCGGATATCGCCCCCCGGCGATCGGAGCATCGGGGCTTACCTCGATCGCGAACGGGCCGAACATCACCGGCGTTGAAGGGGTATTCGTTGGGTACATCACCAGCGCGGGAAACGTGATGTTCCCGTCGTGGTCCGTGATCCGCATTTCGCGGCTGCCGACATGATACATGGGGAGATATCCGAATAGAGAGATCTGATGTGCGCGGCGACCACCTGCCGGCGTCGCGCGGGGCGAAAGTACGCATCGGAGCGGAGCCGGGGCATGCATGCCCCACGCCTCGGTTCGAGCGGCACCGGATCGGCACGCACCCGTTGCTGCACACGACAACCGCGGCTTGCCCAAACGCCGGGCGTGTGCTATCGTTGTGAACCGCTGCTCCCCCCGGAGCATCACCAGGGGCGCACTACTGCCGACGACGATCGCCGGGATTGCAGGAACGCACCGACCGGTCGATCGCGAGGCATGCGCCCGTTGAACCGGGCGAGCAGCAATGATGTACCAGGCGGACCGATCGCTCCAACTCCTGCGACTGGGTACCGGGCAGGCCGATGCCACGTTCCGGGACGGCCAGGAGGAAGCCATCCACCATGTTGTCGAAAACCGCGGCCGGCTGCTGGTGGTGCAGAGAACCGGGTGGGGAAAGAGCTTCGTCTACTTCATCGCAACCAGGCTGCTTCGCGAGGCGGGAAGCGGTCCGGCGCTGCTGGTCTCGCCGTTGCTGGCGTTGATGCGGAATCAGATCGCCGCAGCTGAACGCATGGGTGTCCGCGCCGCCACGATCAACTCCGA
>CAZJYH010000216.1:0-7933 GCA_964549365.1 uncultured Alphaproteobacteria bacterium | reverse complement strand
AAGCCGCATCAGGAGGCCTTCAACATCGCCGTCAAGGAAGCGGGCACGTTCCTCGACACGATGATTGTCGATACAGCGACCGGATTGCCCACGATCCCGGCAACGGGCCTCGCCCTTGTTACGCCTCCGGCGACCGCGAAGCCGCATGCGGTGCTGCCGGGCAACCCGGTCGGCGCCGGTGAATATGAATTGAAGCCCGGCGATGCGCTGGCCGCCGGGCAGTATGCGGTTCACGACGTCGATGTGCTGACGCTCCCGTATCTGCCCGACCCCTTCGCCCGCGGCGCCGCGCTGCGCGGCCTGCCGAAGACGACCACCACCGGCACGATCGCGGGGGGACTCGAGAAGGTGGTCGTTGGCCCGGGGATGACCGAGATCGCCCTGAAGGTGCCGTTCGACATGGAGTGGCCGAAGGCGCTGCCGTTCCGCATACAGCTTGCCGAAGGGAACGGTGAGCCCGAGTGGAAGAGCGCCGAACGTATCCTCGTGGTGCCGATGCCGAAGGGGCGTTGGGCGCGCGTGGCGTACAGCTGTTATCTGGGGAAAGATCCGAAGACCGGCGTGCCCGATATCAAGTTGATGGGATTGTCGCGCTGGGTGTCCGATCCCGGCGCGAAGCTCGAACCGTTTGCCGTCGCCGGCAGTCATTGGATGCTGACGCCGTGGCGCACGCTGGAGATGGTGCACGCCGTGCAGCAGCCGCTCAAGGATCCGACGTTCTACAAGTCCGAGGTCCGCAAGTGGAAGATCGGCGACACGTACGTGGACCTGTACGGCTTCATCGACCTCGATGCGCCCAGCACCGGGAAGATCGAAGTGCTGGCGCGTTGGTTCGATCCGCTGGACAGCCTGTCGGCCGATGCGCCCGTCGACGATCCGGGGGCGCCCGGGAGTGAGAACTTCAATCACAACGGCACCGTCTTCACGTTGAACCTGGACGAGGATGCTCCGGACCGGCTGGTGATTCATTGCTCCGATCACGACGGCCTGTACTACCGGCAGCGTGACCTGAAGGGGTTCCCGGGTGTGGAACTTCCCGCGGTGCAGGACGGCGCCGGAGCCGTGCTCACCACCGTCGAGGCTACGAAGACGGTCGAGGCCGCGGCGCCGCTCAAGGCGGACATGAAGATGACGACGCTCGCCAAGGGTGGGATGGTGCTGAAGGCCGGGACGAAGGGTGAGTTGATGAAGGCCGGCATGCACTACGATCTGAAGGCGGCGGAGACCAAGAAGCCCTACCCGCCTGCGTATGCTCCGCATTGCCGGCACGAGTTCAACGACACGAAGCACCGCTTCGTTGACTACCAGGTGGTGAGCACCACGCGTTTCCGGGAGTATTTCCCGACCGCGATCGTCAATGATCCGAAGAACATCACGCGCACCGGGCCGACCTGGAAGCATGTGAACATTCTCAGTTCCGCTCGACCGGACGCGCCGAAGATCCTCTACGTGGTGCCGACGTTCGGTTGGGAGGAGAAGAAGATCGGCGATCAGATCGTCAGCCGCCGATGCGGAAACGCCGTACGCGTCTACCTGGAGCGCCCCTGGTATTCGAGCGGCATCGGCGAGCTGCTGGGCGTGGTGCTCCGCTCTCCGGGCGACACCGTACCGTTCGGCGCCAACGACCCGATGAAGTCGCTCGTCACGGATCTCGGCATGGACCCGGTCTGGGGATCCGAGTACACCAAATCGTCCCTCTCGATCGGCGATTTCCCGCTGGCCACCCACGGGCAGAGCGGGCTGACGCTCGACGAGATCTCGGGCCACACCGTCAGAGTCGCCGGCCATCCGGTGGACTTCGATCCGGTGCGCAAGCTCTGGTACTGCGACATCGAGATCGATACCGGCCATAGCTATTTCCCGTTCGTGCGGATGGCGCTGGCGCGGTATCAACCGGACTCGATCCCCGACGCGCACCTCTCGCGTGTGGTGCTGACGGACTTCGCGCAGCTTGCCCCCGATCGCGTCGCGGCCGTGGTGTTCGATCCGAAGGACGAGAAGAAGGTGCACGTGCTGGTCTCCGGCGTCTACGGCACCAGCGCGTTGTTCAAGAGCATGGTGCCCGGCACCAGCGGGAACGAGTACCTGGCCGGTTCGACCAACGACAAGGCCAAGCTGACGGCTCAGGGCGCCTCGCGCGTGGTGCAGGTTGCCGTTGAGACGAAGCTGCCGGGCGCGGGACCGGAGGCGCCGTGGGTGCCGCTGACCCCCGCCGCCGGCGCGGCCAATACCACGGTGGTGTTGACGCCGGTGCAGAAGGTGGACCACACGATGGTCTGGGGTGGCGAGATCACGCTTCCCGAGGCGCCGCGCAAGCCGGGCGGCCGGCAGTATCGACTGGTTGTCACCGAGTCGGAGGTGATCGCCGTGGACGGCGTGCCGGTGAACTTCGGCTCCGGTCAGATGCTGCAGCGCGGCATGCGCCTGGTGTATGCCGACACGATCGAGTTGAAGTAGCCGACTTGAAAGCCGGGCGTTCTTCCACGTCTCGCCGGGGACAATACAACGACATGAATTATTCTCGTATCGCATGCGCCTGCACCGCAGGCATCGTGCTGCTGTTGCTTCTGCTACTCGCACCGCGTGCGGCACGTGCGCAGGATGCCGCCGACACGACGCATGCTTCCGACGCGACGGCCACGCGCCCGTTCGCCTTCTCCGGCAGCGCTCAACTGTACGGTCAGATCGCGAACCGCCGGGGCACCTTTCAACAGACGCCTGATGACTTCCTGCGCCTGGACGTGAGCCCCACGCTCTCGGTGTACAACGTTCCGTTCACCTTCCACGGGTTCTTCTCCACCGAACAACGCACCTACCGCCAGAACATGAACGGCGTCAGTTTCGATCTGGATTACCACAAGCTCGAGGGGATCCTGCTCGAACGGGTCTACAACAGGCTTTCGGAGTACGACGAAGTGCGCGGCGCGGCCGAGGCGGCCGGAAGCATCGAACATCTTCGTGACTCGCTGGAGGGGATCGGCGCCGAAAAGCTGGAGGAGATCAACCGACTGAAGGAGTACGCCGATCTCGACAAGCTGAAGGATCGCGCGATCTCGACCGGACTCGACAAGCTGGACGAGCTCGGCCTGGTAAGCGGCGCCGAGAAGTTCTTCGCCAACTTCCCGGCGCTCGGCGTCGGCGTCACGTATCCGAACTACTCGACGCTCACGCTGAGCGGTGTTCCGGTGAACGGATTCAACATCGAGTGGAATCCGGGGCAGTTCTACGTGGCCGCGGCGTACGGCAAAACACAGCGCGCCATCAGCGTGCCGGGCGCGATCGGCAACGTCTCCGGCGTCATCGATTCGGTGCTGATCGACCCCTCGTACACGCGCACGCTCTACGCGGCGCGCATCGGCGTGGGGCGCAAGGAGGGGGGGCATGCCTTTCTCACCGGCATGTATTCGAAGGACGACCAGAGTTCGCTCCCGGTGGACACGGTGCTGGCGCCGCTGACGCCGAAGTCCAACTACGTGATCGGCCTTGACGTGAACGTGCCGCTGGTGGAGGACTACCTCAACGTCGAAGGCGAGGTGGCCGGCTCGATGCTCACCGGCGATATCTCGGCCGCCGATCTGAAGTCGAACGACATCCCGGAGTTCATCCGCACCACGTTCGATCCGAATATCTCCAGCCTTATCGATTTCGCGTTTGCCGCGAAGTCCACGCTGAGGATCGCCGAAACCGACTCGCGTCTGACCGCATCGATCCGAAAGGTGGGGCCGGTCTACTTTTCGCTCGGCGCTCCGGTGTTGCGCAACGACAATCTGCGGTGGGAGGGGAGGATCGAGCAGCGCCTGCTGCGCGGGCAGATCTCCGCCACGGCGTACTACAAACAGGACGAAGACAACCTTTCGCCGGGTCTGAAGTCCACGCTTGCTACCGTCACGTCGTTCGGCGTCGGGCTCGGCCTCAACTTCAAGGGCCTCCCGTATCTGCGCGCCGAGTACGCCCCGTATCAACAACGCTACACCAACGTGGGCGATGCGGCCGAGGTGCTCAACAAGACGACGATGCTCAATCTGTCGAGCGGCTACTACTACAAGGTGGCGGGGCTCGATGCCTCCACGACGGCCGGGTATACCTCGCTTCAAAGCAACACCTTCCAGGGGCTCAGCGACTATGGCGTGAGCACACTGACGCTGGGCCAGACGGTGCGGTTCACCGTGCCGCTTTCACTCGGCGCCATCGTAACGCAGTCGCGGTTGACGACCGCCGGCGACACCTCGCAGACGATCGTTTCGCTCGACCTGAATGCCGCCTACACCGCGTTCGGGATCTGGACAAACGCCGCGGGCTTCACCGTGGCGGACCAGAGCGGCACCGACAGCAATCTCGGCTTCTTCCTGAGCAGTTCCATCCCGGTGTGGGATGCCGGGTTCTTCGAGGTTCGCGCCGAGAAGAATGTCTACAAGAACCTCCTGGTGAACACCGCCAACTTCGATGAGTTCCTCATGACCGCCACGTTTTCGGTCAACTGGTAGGCTGTGCGTGAAGCCCTCGACGTTCTTCCCCGAAACTTTTCCGCCGCGTTCGGTTTACGGGGAGTGTACGATTGCCGGGGCGTGACGAACATCATGGTTCGCATGCGCCGGAAATCCGGATATTGGTGGGATCAATGGAAAGCTGCATGGAGAAACAGTCCGACGGAATGCTGGTGGAAGGATCCGGGGCAAGCGAGCAAGACGCGGTGTTCCTCGATCGAGGCGCGGCGATCATCCGTATCGGCCTGGGCATCGTGTACCTGTGGTTCGGTGCGTTGAAGCTTGTGCCCGGGCTGAGTCCGGCGGAGGGGCTTGCGGGGAAGACGCTCGGCGCGATTACGTTCCATCTGCTTCCGCAGGCACCGCTCGTCGCGGCGCTCGGCGTGGCGGAGTGCGCGATCGGCATTGCGCTGCTCCTTGGCTTCCGCATGCGCCTCGTGCTCACGATCTTCTTCATCCACATGGCCGGGACCTTCCTGCCGCTTGTGCTCTTTCCGGGCGATACGTTCAACACGCTCCCGTACGGGCTCTCGCTGGTCGGGCAGTACATCATCAAGAACGTGGTGTTCATCGGCGGCGGGCTGGTGCTTCTGCATCGGGCGCGGGGGAACGAGCGGGGGAGGTGATGGGGGGCCTTGTCGTTTCAAGCGCAGCGAGGAATCTCGTCGGGTTGGGCTTGGAGCTTAGTACGCGGCGGAACTTGGCGCTTTGAACGCCCCACGCTCAACGCCCCACGCTCAACGCCCCACGCTCAACGCCCCACGCCCCACGCTCCACGCTCAACGCATCACGCTCAACGCACCACGCTCAACCTTCCTCTCCTCGTTCTTTCCAGAACGCTTCCGGCCCCTCGGTGATGCGAGGAGCCGGAGCGTGCGTTTGATTGCCGTTCGATCGGCCGTTGCGAGGCGCGGCGATCAATTCCCGGTCGCGAGCACCTTCGTCATCACCGAGATATACCCGGGGACGGGGAGCGTGAAGCTGGGGATCGTGACGGATCCGACCGATGTGCCGGAGACGTCGAGCACCTTCCCCTGACGCTCTTCGCGAACGATGGCGCCGAGCGAGGGCACGGTCCAGGTGACGCGCGAGAGCGACTCGCTCTTCAGCTTCACCAGCTGATTGCCGAGGAGCGGGATCGCAACGATCGCCGAGACGCTCAGCTCCAGCTTGTGCGTGGTCTTCGTGGCGGTATAGTTCGACGTGCCGATCGTGACGCTTTCGGTGGTCGATGCGATCGCCGAGTCGGCAACGGCAACCTTCAGACCCTGGAAGCCCGGCACGTTGATGTCGATCTGCACCGTGTCCGCCGCCTCGCCGACGAACCAGTTGGCGGTGGTGGCGTTCAACAACACCTCACGCATCCACTGCTTCCCCAGATCGACGCTCACCACCGTGGTTCCCGAGAAGTCGAGCTCAGGCGCGAGCGACGCGTAGCGATAGACGTCGTTCGAGCTGCTCGACTGCTGCAGCAGCACGGAATCCGCGACGGTGATGATCGAACCGCCGGCGATGATCGAGTCGACGAACACGCCCACATTGGCGCGGCCGTAGACGGAGGCCGAGGCGTTGACGAGCGTCCACGTCCGCGTGCGCTCGGTCGCCGACAGCTTTTGCGAAGTCGTCGGATCGGTCTGGTAGGAGTTCACCTCGTAGCGTGCGCCCTGCTTGAAGCTCATCGTCGCGGCCGTGGGCGTAGGGCCTGGGTCGGTGGTCTTCGGGTCGCAAGCGGCCAGCACCATGCCTGCGAGCAGAACGAACGCGAGAGAGCGGAGATTCATCTTCATGATCGGAGAGTCCCTTGTGATTGAAAACGATGTGCTATTCAACATGATCGTTTGCGCCGACGAACTGTGACATCCGCGTACGGATACCAACACAAACGAGAAGATGCAAAGTTTAGTTGGGCCACGTTCAACGTTCCAAATGCCACGTTCCGAAATTTCAGTGCGCCACCCGTCACTCGCCACCTTTCTCACGACCGTTCATCGTTCACCGTCCACCGTTCATGATGATGGCGCAAGCCGTGAACGCCACCCATGCTCCTTCGAGACCCAATGAGACGCCATGCAATCCAAACGACACGGGGCCTCGTACGTGGAGGAGAGCCTTGAAACGTCCGCGGCCGAGGCAAGGACCGGTAACATTCACAAATCATCAGTACAGTCATGCGAACCTTACTTACGCGAAGCGCCTTGGTGCTTGCGGTTCTCGGGATCAGCATTCCGGTGGGCCTCGGGTGGGCATCGAGCCATCGCGAGGCTCCGTTGATCAGCAACGACCCGCTTGCCGACAACACGGACCTCTATGCCTTCCGCAGCCCGGACGACACGAACACGGTGACGATCATCGCGAACTATATCCCGTTGGAACTCCCGGAGGGCGGCCCGAACTATGCAAGCTTCGGCGAGAACATCCGCTACGAAATCCATGTCGACAACGACGCGGCGAAGGTCGGCGATGAGATCACGTATCGCTTCACGTTCACGAATACGAACGAGGATCCGACGACCTTCTTCAACATTCGTCTTGCCAAGCAGAATCTGAAGACCTCCTACAAGTGTGAGAAGAGCACCGACAACGGCCAGACATGGACGACGATCGTGACCAACGGCGTCGTGCCGCCGCCGAACATCGGCCCGCGTTCGATCGAGGGCGGAGCCGGCCTGAACACCACCTACGAGCAGCTGATGCAGAACGCCATCACAACGGCCTCGAGCGGTGAGAAGGTCTTCTGCGGTCCGGTGGACGATCCGTTCTTCGTGGATCTCGGCGGCATCTTCGATCTCGGCCAGACCCGCGACAAGGAGGGCGCCGGCGACGCCCGTGCCCGCGATGCGGTTGCCGGATTCAACACGCACACGATCGCCATCAAGGTGCCGATCAACCAGCTGCAGAAGACCGGCAAGGCCGTGTCGCAGGCGGCGAACATCCTCGACGGCGACTTCGTGATCGGCGTGTGGGCTTCGGCTTCGCGTCCGCAGATCACCACGCTCAGCAAGACCGGCGAGAAGCCGACCACGTCGGGCGACTGGGTGCAGGTATCGCGCCTGGGCATGCCGCTGACCAACGAGGCGGTGATCCCGATCGGCATGAAGGACAAGTGGAACGCGGTGAGCCCGTACGATCCGGCCGAGCTTTCGTTCGCCACCTACTTCGTCAATCCCGAGCTGGCGCTCTACATGGACGACAGCAAGTTCGGCGGTGCGGTGCCGGCGTTCGCGAAGCTTCGCATTCAGAGCAACTCGCTCGGCGCGTTCGACTTCCGCAACGGCGCCAACGGCCTGTACGGTCTGCCGCAGAGCGCACGTTCCGGCACCGCGCTCTCCGACTCAGCGTTCGGAAGCATCCTGTTGCAGCAGGGGAACCCGCGCTCCTGCGACATCCTCCCGGCGTTCTACACGGGCGTTCCGAACCTTCCGCCGTACCAGCTTGCCACCGGCAAGAAC
>CAZJYH010000215.1:0-7941 GCA_964549365.1 uncultured Alphaproteobacteria bacterium | reverse complement strand
TTGGTTGAAGTCGTCGAGATCCGGGCGAATCAGTTTTCGAACGCCCTCGACGAAAGTCAGGGCCTCTTCCTGGCTGAATTGCGAGTCCGCCCTCAATTTGGTTTGGATAAGGTACAATGTGGATGTAGGGCCATGTAAGTAGATGACGTCCACACCCTGATCATCGAAATCATCAACAACGGCATTTGCCGCATCCTTCGCGGATATGGCGCACAGATCAGCAAGCGCGAATGCACCGACCGCGCGTGATAGATTTTTCGATTGATCTCCTGATGGGTTTGGCTTCAATATAGGCGGAAGATTAGGCACGTACTCACTCTCAAGAGTATTCTTGAGGACGGTGAGATGGTGCTCTTCGAGTGATCCCATAGTTGCTCCCGGAAAATGTCTGCTGATTTTTCAATTCTGCCCTTGCCGCGAATCCGAAGCCGGCGATTGTTTGATGGGTGAAAACGATAGGACTACACTGAAACTCGCGCTTGACGCTGCCGATGCGGTATCATATCACGTGCGGGAATATTCTGTGCCCACACTGGCGCCGGCCAGGACGGCCGTTCGTATCCGTTTGCAATCGTCCGCGGTGCCGAATGTTGCGGGCAGTTTGCCCTCCCATAGAACAAACGTGCTTCCGCTGCGCGCGAATACGCCCTCGGCGAGGCACGCTTCCCGGATTGCTCCGGCAAGATTTTGTGCCGTTTCAACCACATGCATGTGCTCCTCCTCTGCGAGCATGAGGTTCGCACCCTCGTGCATCCTTGTGCGAAGGTACACCAGGTTCAACACCAACCAGCGACAGACCCAGAACAGTTCGGCAGGCCATGGTGCGGTCATGGCTTGCATTGTGTGCAGAACAATGCGTTGTACCTGCACGGCCCGCCAGATCGCACGAGCCGACCGATCGCCCCGGAAGACGCGTTCGTACCGCGAGCGGTAGATATTGCCCTCCGGGTATGCGTCCTCGAACGACCAGAGCAGCTCAGGATCTGCCAGGGCGAGCGCGACGAGTTCACAGTCCTTCGATTGGTCCAGACAGGCGCACGCGGTGGTCGCTTCCTCCAGCGTGAAGTTGTGCTCGTTCGGCGCCGGGGTGTCGGCCGCGTCCTTGTAGTGATAGTGGATGTCCGAGAGCACCAGTTGGTTCTTGATCCGTTCCTGCTGCTCATCCTGCGCGGCGAAGTCGCGCGGGCCGATCCGGTTCTGGAAGTTGGTGCTGCGGGTGATGCGCGCGGCAAAGGCGCGATCATCCACACAACGTTCCAGCGAGATCACCTTGAGGAACGCAAATCCCGGCGGGGGAGGAGCCTCCGGATCGGCGCAGCAGTTCGCGATGGAGACAAGGGTCTGCGCGCCGTTGACAACCGAAAGGCCGAACGTACGAACACGTTTCCGCTCGGCATTGGCGCGATCAATATGGTTTACCTCCAGCCGTTCACAGTACGCCGTCAGCCCGTTGTTCAGGTAGAAGAAGTTCTCGGGCTCCTCGGCCGCGGTGGCCGCAATCTGGTCGTTGACCTCCGTGTTCCCCTTGTATCCCCGGATGTTCGCGGCGATCAACCGCCTGCCGTGTTGTCGATACAGTGCGGCAAGGTCCGCTAGTGACACCATGCCGTACACCGTCTCGTACGGTTCCTTCGCCCAGCCTGGGCGGTGGATGGTCAGCTCCACGTACTCAACACCGGGCGCCAGGTCGGCGCCGGTAAGCCAATCGTGGATTCTCGTCAGACCGTATGTGCCGATCTGTAGGTAATCGTCGTCGTCCGGAGAAAATCGGCGTCGCAGATCCTCGAACTCGCGCGTCCGATCGTCCGACACGGTGTTGATGCCGGAATAGACCAGTGCCGCCCGCACCAGAAGCCCGCCGTTTTCCAGTGCGATCTTAACAGCAGGGAGAAGACGATTCCAAGCGGCGTTCGAGGTGAATGCCTCGAACCTTCCGCTCAGCAGATTCTCCAGCCCTGTCTTGAACTTGGCCACACTCCCCAGATCCGGCTCACCGCGCCCGTTCTGATGATACTTCGATTGTACAACCCATAGCGTATTGGTTGCGGCGTTGTAGTGAACGGCATCGATTCCGCCGTCGCCTCCGCCGTCCACAACGGAGGCCGCCGCCGCATCCAGGGTGCAACCGGCCAGCTTGTGCACGGCAAAGGCGGCCAGCGCGCGCGTCAGGAAGTTGGTCTCGCGCTCATCGGCGGTGCCGGATGCAGCTTCCGGAAGCAGCCCGGTGAAGTCCGCGCGCAGCCGTTCCGGCAGGCCGGTCATTTCGATGGGGATCTCCGCGCGCGTCATGTCAGGCTCCAGCGAATGGTGAACACGCCGTTGGCCGTCGCATCCTGCCCCAACATCGCCTCGATTCTCTCGATCAGCTCCGCGCGCTGGCGGTCGATCTCGTCCTGCGCCTCGAAGAAGGATCGACGCTTGGCGGTGCGGGTTGCCTCCAGCGCCTTGATCGCCTTCTGCCCGGCCAGCTTCTCCTCCAGCGTCAAGGCGGCGGCGGCGGCACGGCGTGCCTCGCGGATCTGGCGGTCGATCTCACGGATCTCACGCTCCAGCCCAACCTTCCGGTCGTCGGCCCAGTTGTCGAGCTTGTCGGACTCGGCCTCGAAATGTCGCATGTTCCGCCGGGCGATCTCCTTCTCGATGTCGGATCGGCGCAGCGTGGCCATCTCCTCCAGCAGTGCGGGGGGCGGGGCGGACGCTTCCCCGGTGACGCGCGCCGGAAGCGTCAGAAGGCGCCGAGCGGTTTCCTCATCCAGTGCCACACCTTCATCGGTGGCCGCAGCGACGATCAGATGTTCCTCGTCCTGCTGAAGCGCATGCACCTTGAGCCGGGAGACGGCCAGCCACCCGGAATGCCCGATCCACGGCTCGAGAACGGTGACCTTGCCTTCGTGCTCGTCATAAGAGAACGCGAGCGTTGCGGACGGGAGAACGCGGTGGCCGGCGTGCTCGATCAGCCGCGCGGCCAGCGGATGCCCGAGGCGGTAGAAGTGCGCGTCGCCGGTGCGGCGGGGCAGCTCGTAAAGGCCGAGGGGAAACTCCAGACCGGGGATGGGTTGCCGCACCAGTCGGAAGGAGGAGTCGTCGGCCCATTCGGCGGCGTCGCCCAGTTCGTGCCGAGTCAATCGCATCAGCGTCCGCTCGAATCGGTCCAGCCATACCTTCGAGTCCTTGTCGTACATCTGGAGTTTCTCGCGCACTTCGTCGTCGAACTCCTCGATCACCGAGCGACGGGTGCGATCCATGGCTTCGCCGATCTGCGCGCTCAGCTCGCGCTGCAGCTCATCGAAGGCGGCCTGAATCTCCTGGGGCCGGCGGCAGTCCTGGTAGATTTTGGCGATTCGTTTCTCGAAGTCCACGCCGGACTCGATGGCGCCCAACACCTCGTCGCTGGCGCCGAACACTCCCTCGAACAATTGGAATTTCTCGGCCAGCAGCTCGAACACGCGCGCGTCGGCGGCGTTGTTGACGTTCAGGAAGTTCACCACCACCACATCGTGTTGCTGCCCGTAGCGGTGGCAGCGTCCGATGCGCTGCTCGATGCGCTGCGGGTTCCAGGGCAGATCGTAGTTCACCACCAGCGAGCAGAACTGCAGGTTGATCCCCTCGGCGCCGGCCTCGGTGGCGATCATGATCCGCCCCTCGTCGCGGAAGTAATCCACCAGGGCGGATCGCATGTCCGCGGTGTTCGACCCGGTGATCTTGTCGCTGCCCGCGTGCCGTTCCTTCCACCGGGCGAATATCTCTTTGGAGTGTGCGTCGGTATTCGAGCCGTTGAAGAGCACGATCCCCTCGGCATAAGGGCTTGCGGCCAGCCGGCGCATCAGGTAATCCTGGGTGCGGCGGCTTTCTGTGAAGATGATCGCCTTGCGCTTGGCTCCCAGTTGTTCCGCCTTCGCGAACGCCGCGTCCAGCGTCGCGAGCAGCTTGCGCCCCTTGGAATTCTCCTCGATGCTCTTTGCAAGGGCGGCGTAACGTTCCAGCTCCGCGGCTTCCTCTGCTATCACGGCGCGATTGGCGTCGGCGAGCGGTGCATCCGCGGGTTCATCATCGTGCCATTCCTCAGCGGTATCCGCAAAGGGTTCGTAGTCGATCGCCAGATCATTGGTGCCGCCGGCAAATGCGAACGCGTCGCCGGCCGCCTCCATCTCTACGGCAGCGCGGTTCCGTACGCGTTCATCGTCCGACAGTTTTCCGCGCAGCCGCGAGGCCAGCGCCTCCAGCGCGCCCGCGATGGCAAAGGTGGAGGAGGCCAACAGCTTGCGCAACACCAGCGTGGTGAGCGTTCGTTGGCTGCTCGGGAGCGCCTGCAGGCTGGGCCGCATCAGGTAGTCGGAGACGAGATCGTACAGCTGCTGCTCGTCATCGTCCGGCGTGAAGCGCTCCAGCAGCGCATGCCTGTGCGTGAAGCGAATGTATTCGCGCACCTGCCGTCGCAGCGTGCGGTGGCACACGGGCTTCAGCCGCGCCTTCAATGTCTCGTAGGCGCCGGCCCCCTCGGCGCCGGTGTACTGCTCGCGGAAGCTGCGCACGTCGCCGAAGGCATGCTCGTCGATGAAGCTCACCAGCCCGTAGAGTTCGAGCAGGGAGTTCTGCATCGGTGTGGCGGTGAGCAGCAACTTGTGCCGGCCGGCCAGCGCGGTCTTCAGCGTGTTGGCGATCACGTTGCCGGGTTTGTAGACGTTGCGCAGGCGGTGTGCCTCATCGAGCACTACCAGATCCCATGAAGTGACGGCGAGATCCTCGGCCTTCGCGCGCGCGAACTCGTAGGAGCATATCACGATCGCTTCCGCGTCGCCGCGCTCAAACGGGCGGGTGATGTTTTTTCTCACGGCCTCGTTCCAGGACTTCGATTCCAGGATGCGGCAGGGGAGGAAGAACTTCTCAGTGAGCTCTCCCATCCACTGTTTGCGCAAGTTGGCGGGGGTGATCACCAGCAATCGCCGCTTCCGCTCCGCCCAGCGCTGCGCCAGCACCAGCCCCGCCTCGATCGTCTTGCCGAGGCCGACCTCATCCGCCAGCAATGCTCCCTTCGAAAGCGGGGAGCGAAATGCGAAGAGCGCGGCATCAACCTGATGGGCGTGCGGGGTCACCTGCGCGTCGACGAAGGTGGCCGCCAGGCGGTCCACGCCGCCGGCCGCGCGGCGCAGCGTGAGCAGGTGCGCGAGGTAGGCGGCCTGATGGTCGGTCAATGCCATGCGACGATTGTTGTGTGCCGGCATGCGGCCGGGCGCGGCGAAGCCTGCCGCGTCGTGCGCTGCGGACGATGAATACGAGGAGCGTACAGACGTGGTAGAGCCATTCTGGAGGTACGTGTGGAACAACGTGACGGTTCTCGGAGCGATGCGCATCCCGGATCGGCCGGGAATCGTTCGGCCGAATGTGTCCATCGGGCCGGGCTTCTGCGCTACCGCAGCTCAAGGACGCCAATATAAGAAGCGAATGCTTGACGTCCGGGACCGTGAAGCCGTCGCGCCGGGCAGGCGTTGGTCCTCCGCTTCCGATGAACACCCCCTCCGCAATCCGGAACAGGCACCGCCGCATCCCGCCGCCGAACCTTCGGCGCCGAGTACGGTCCGCTCCGCGTAAACGTCGACCAGCGCCGGGTCGTCGGCGCACATCCGCCGCCGTGCTCGTATTCATCCCAACCATCGTAGCATTTCCCGCAACATCCGAAGACTCTCGTACGACGCCGGGGGCGTGGCACTGCTGCTCGTTGCGATCCATGCGGGCGATTCGGCGGGGTGCATGATCTCCGGCAACTGTGGCGTTCAATTCGGGTGGGGGTGAGCCGGGCCGTGGCGCTGAGCACGGCGATAGCGAATTAGGGGGGCGGACTTCCCGGCCACCGGCGACATCTCGATTCGCGCGCGCCCCGTTCGCTTCGCTGCCGGTGCGCACGTTCCGCAGCATGAGCGAGGTGCCCATCAACACCACGAGCCCGAAGAGCTTCGATCGGCACGTCGACGAGCCCTGCAAGGCGGCGCAGACGGTGGGCTTGGAGGACACAGCGAGACCGGGGCGGGCTGCCTTCACGCTCAACCGTCCGGATGTGACGATGAGCTGAACCACGAGACCACACCCGACGGCACGGTGACCGGTGGGGTTGCGCGTGGGGAGGGCGCGTGCGATGACGACGATGGCGGTGCGGCAGCCAATGTTCGACTGCTCGGTACGACGGCGGTTCGTTTGGTGCACCGTAATCGCCGTTTGTGGTACGGTGCCGGCACAAAGAACCCGGCCGCATAATAGCCGCATAATAGCCGAATAATAGGAGCACCCCTCTCCAAAAAATATTCACTTCCCCCACATTTTTCCCTTGACAAATCTATGCCGGTAGTATACGTTCGTTCTGTGCTTCGGCACAGAACCACCGCTCATAATGTGTACTCCTCTCCCACATGTTGAGACGTTCGGCAACTGTTCGCGATGAGCAGATGCGGCCGAAGAGTCGGCCTCGACTCGGGAATATCTCGGGAATATTGAACACCGTTGGAGAACGGGATTCATCGGAAGCGGCGTGGCGGTCGGCGATGTGAATCGATCGGAGAGGCTCGTTGCAGTCGGAGAATAGGTCCCTCGGAAAATGGTACAACCGTTGGAGAGGCGATCCGTTCGGAGAGCGCAGCGTTCCTCGGAGAAGCGATTCCGTCGGAGACGGCACGCGCACCTGGAGATGTGCTCCGTTCGGAAATCGTGCGCATTGTCCGCGAGTGATTTGCTCGGGGAGGTGGTGGCTGTGGTCCGCGAAGCGGGTTGCTCTGCACGCTCAGCGTTGTCCGATGACGTGCACCCCGCATATGTCAATGCGTCCATGCGACGACCGAGCAAGCTCTCTGGGCAACGGAACGCTCTGGAGCTATGGATTGTGCAACGCGCGTCGGCGCTGCAAAGAGGCGCCCCCGCTGGGGCGTCACGATGGTGCGCGCTCGGAGTTGTTCCATGTCGTGTTTTCGACACGGCACGGTGAACATTGCACGGCCGTTTACGGAGCCTCGATCAGCACCGTTGCGTATGTTTCGTAATGGACAACGTCGGGCACGGGACGCGACGTACATCCCGGCTTCGCCGCGCGCTGTTCCGCTCGCATTCCGTTCCGTCCCCAAATTCGTTGACGCGCGCCGAGCGCAGGGTGAAGACCTGCGCGGGCGAAAGACCGGCTCAGGCGAAATCAGGGCGCAGGGTGAAGACCTGCGCGGGCGAGAGACCGGCTCAGCGAAATCAGGGCGCAGGGTGAAGACCTGCGCGGGCGAAATCAGGGCGCAGGCTAAAGACCTGCGCCTACGGGTCCTCATCTCTCTCTCCACATTTCTCCTCCCTTCGAATTGACCTGCCGACCATGCGCGCCATGTGGTATCCGTGTGTCGATGCGCACTGATACGAGATGTTCGTGCACGGGATTTTGTTCATTTTTACCCAACCCATGCGGATCAATCGCGTATTCTCGGAAGAGACGGGCCATTCCTTGCGTCGGCATGACAAAAAAGTGGGACGCCCATAGTGTCCGTATGTGTCTATATCTCACCTCTCCCAACCGATTACTCGAAGGTCCCACGTCGTGCCCGGAGCGGTCTCCTGCGCGGCCTGTTCAGCGGAACGGTGTGGTCCTGTTGCACAATTTTCGGCTATTGATCGGCGCACTACGGGCCGACGAGCAAGCTGTCGATGAATCGACCTGGGTGTCATTTCTGCGACGGCAGGGATCGACGGTACTGCCGCATGGACGCGCGTCGCGGCTCTTCGACTCCCGCTTTCGCCCCGATGCGATCGGGATGCAGGCACGGGAATGATAAATCGGTTGTGTGGTAGGGGGAGGGCATCGTAGCGACCGGCGATTACTTTCGCGGTCCATGCACGGATCAGCATGTGCGCACGATCCTACCGGGCGTTTGAATCATCGGTTGCGTCGTTGCGCACGGGAAAGGGGGCGCGTGATCGGTT
>CAZJYH010000214.1:0-7944 GCA_964549365.1 uncultured Alphaproteobacteria bacterium | reverse complement strand
TATCGTGCGTGATCACCGCATAACCGACGCGCACGCCGGCCGCTCCGGGGGTTGCCGTCAGCGGGATCGAAACCTCCGAGAGCGGACCCAGCGCCAGGCGCGGACCGGCTATCGCGAACGACGTTGTGAAGTCCGATGCGTTCGGCCCCGTGATCTTGAAGTTCTGCAGGTAGGTCGTGTCGAGGCAGAGCTGGCGCAGCTTGTTGTTCTGCAACACCAGGTTCTGCGACGTGCTCAGTCCGAGCAGCAGGCTCCCGAAGTCCACCGTGTCCGCGGGCGTGGTTGCATAGCTCTGCACCTGGCCGATCCCCATGATCGGGATGCGGATCGGGGAGGGGGGCGTCACGCCGTTGTGTTCGATGATCACCGTGTCGTAACGCTCGCATGGACCCTTCGCCTGGAACGTCGTGAACACGCTCGCCGACGAGCCGGGTGTCACCTTCGTCGGGATCGGTGCGTTGAGCGTGAAGTCCGCGCCGCGTGCCAGCCGCACCGTCACGTCGATGTCGCATTCGCCCGTGTTCGTGATCGCGTCCGGCACATTGAACGATTTGCTGAAGTTGACGCTCGCCCGGATGCGCCCGGCGTTGAACGGACCCGCGGCGAAGCTCAGCGTCTTCGGCGCCACCGTCACCTGCAACGGTATCACCTTCACCGTGTCGGCGCCGGTGCTGTTGTCGTCGTTCGTGTACACCGTCACCGAGCCCGTGTAGACACCGGGGCCCACGTTGGCGGCCACGTCGGCACGCACCGTCACCGGATTCTGTGTGTACGGCGCCACGCCGTTCGGGCGCGATGTCACCACGAACGACACGCCCGGCGCGATCGGCTGCTGCACCGTCACCGCGCTCACGTTGAGCGCCACCGCCCCGTCGTTGCCGATCTGGAACTGCCCGTTGCGCGATTCACCCGGACATGCCTTCGCGAACGTAACGCTCGTGACGGGAAAGAGCGCGTTCGGCGCCAGCCTGTAGCGCAGCACCGTGCCGCTGAAGCCGACCAGGTAGATCTCGTCGGTCGGCGTACGACTGAACCGGCGCAGAACATAGGAGGGGAGCACCGTCGGCGGGAGCGCCTCGGCCGTCCATCGCAGGCCGCCGTCGTTCGACCGCCAGGCCTTTCCGTTGCGCGACGAGGCGAAGACGAGGTTCTGGTTGATTGCCATCACCCCGTACAACACGCCGTCGTTCCCCGTCGGCACGCCGACGCCCGCCGTCACCGACATTCCCGTCGTCGTCCACGTCGCGCCGGAGTCCGTCGTCTTGCGCACCTCGCCGTAGAACGGGTTCCCCGGCACCACCTGCCCGCCGGCCGCGTAGCCGATGCCGCTGCTGTCGAGCGCATCGAATCCGTAGAAGCTCATGCTGTACGGGGCCGTGCCGATGCTGTCATACAACGCCCACGTGGCACCGCCGTTGATCGTGCCGGTCTTGCGCGGCGGCTGCCCCGTTCCCACCACCACTCCCCGCAGTTTCGTCGGCTGGAAGAAATCGATGTCGTAGAGATTGTTCAGCGGCGTGGCCTGCAACGCCACGTTCGTCCAGGTGACGCCGCCGTTGTTCGTCTGCGCCATTCGTGTGCCGTTCCCGGCGCCGAGCGCCTTGCCGACGATAAAGCCGTTCAGCGCATCCTTGAAGTAAACAGCCGTCACGTCGCCCGTCGGCCATGCGGCCGGCACGGCGCGCTGCGTCCATGTGGCGCCGCCGTTGGTCGTCGTGGCGATGTAGCTGTTGTCGCCGACGATGCAGCCGTTGCTGTTGTCGAAGAAGTGGATGTCGTTGATCGCGGTGGGAGTGCCCGGCAGCACCACAAGGCTCCATGCCGCTCCGCCGTTGGCGGTGCTCCAGAGACGACCGTTCGTTCCCTGTACGCCGCCGACGAAGCCGAGGTTGGTCGTGAAGAAATGGACGCAGTACAGATCCGGTTTGGGTGTGCCCGGAGGTGATGCCAGCTGCGTCCATATCTGGGCGGTCGACACAGAGTGTGCCAACACGAATGCGAGGAGGGCGAGGAGGGTCCCCCGGTGCATGTGAAGCCGTTGAGCCATTCCGTGCTTCGGAAAAATGTGAACGGAACCGTCCGCATCGTAGCCAACTGCGATGCGAAGAGCAGGCCAGGCAGGGCCAAGAGCTGGGGGCGAACTGTCGTATATTACGACGCCGCTAACATACTGAAGATCCGCGCCATTTCGGGGCGCAATTGTGCCGCGCGGATCGATCGAACGGCGGTGATGCCGACGACATCGCGTACGGCACGAGGAGCCCGCCGGCGCTCCGTTGATGCAGCGGCTTTCTCGTTCACTTGCATGCGGAGCCTCGTACGCCGGATCCGCTCACACTCAACCCGAATCGTTCATGGAAGTCACCAATCAGCACGTCGACAATGTGATCCGCAACTACATCGAGCGCCACATCGCGACCAACGGAGCGGCACGCATTGTGAGCGCCGCCCTCGACGAGGCCGGCGTGGGCCTCCGCCCGGTGCTGGACCATCTCTCGATCCGCACCCTCGACGTGCAGGAGCGCGCCCTGGAGTTCGAGGCGCTCGGCTTCGCATACGACTCCAATCTCGGCGTGATGGAGCGTGACTCCTGGTGGGCGAAGGTCTATCGCAAGCCCGGCTTCCCGCCGATCTACATCGACCAGGCGTTCCAGGATATTCGCGGCGCCGAGTCGGCGATCCCCGACTGGGTTTCCACCTTCTCCGACGGCATCCTGCACCACATCGCGATCAGCGTGGACGACATCGACGTAGCCGTCGAACGCTTCACCGCGCACGGCGTGCGATTCAACGGCACGGTGCTCGGCGAGGCCGGTGAGCCGTTCCGCCAGATCTACACCGAGCCCGAGATGGTCAACGGCATGGCCTTTACCACGCTCGAACTCGTTGAGCGCCGCTGGGGCTACACCGGGTTTCTCTCGCCCGCCGCGCCGACGGAGCCGACAGAGGGAGCCGAGTGAGAGGATAGGATGAAGTATGAATTATGAAGGATGAGTACTTCTGCATTCATACTTCTGCATTCAGACTTCTACATTCATACGCTCCTCATGATCGTCAAGCAGGACCAGGACGAGATCATCGATTTCTTGAAGGACGCCTCCAATATGCCCGGAGGGTCGGCGGAGGCCGTGTACTTCCCTGAGTCGGAGGATGATGCCATCGCGGCGGTGAGGGATGCGCGATCGCGTGGGCTCGGCATCACGATCGCAGGCGCCGGAACGGGTCTTGCGGGCGGTCGCGTGCCGTTCGGCGGAGCCGTGATCGCCTGCGCGCGAATGAACCGCATCGCCTCCATCGACCCTGCCGCAATGCGCGCCGTCGTTGGGCCCGGGGTGATCCTCGGCGAGTTCCAGCAGGAGGCGGAGCGTCTCGATCTGCTCTATCCGCCTGACCCCACCGAACGGACCTGCTTCATCGGCGGCACGATCGGAACGAACTCCTCCGGCGCCCGCACGTTCAAGTATGGCCCAACGCGCGTCTACGTCGAGCGCCTGCGCGTCGTGCTCGCCGACGGCGACGTGCTCGAGCTGCCGCGTGGACGTTTCGTTGCCGACGGCCTGCATCTGTCGCTGCGGACCGAATCCGGAAGGAAGATCGCGCTCGAGCTGCCGAGCTACACGATGCCGGCCATCAAACATGCGGCCGGCTATTACGCGCGGCCCGGGATGGATGCCGTCGATCTGTTCATCGGAGCGGAGGGGACGCTCGGCGTGGCCACGGAGATCGAGGTGCGATTGATCCCGCTCCCGGAGCGCCTCTTCAGCGGCGTGATATTCTTCCCGGAGGAATCCGCCACGCTCGCCTTCGTCGACGAGGCGAGGGCACGGAGCCTGGCTTCGCGCGCGGCATCCGGGACAACGGACACGGCGCAGGACATCGACGCGCGGGCTTTGGAGTTCATGGACCACGATTCGCTGATGCTCGTTCGCGCCGCCTTCCCCAACATCCCGGATGCGGCGCTCGGTGGCGGCGTCTGGTTCGAGCAGGAGACGACCGAGGAGAGCGAGGAGCGGTATCTGGGGGAGTGGTACGAGATGATCGTGCGGCACGGCGGCCTCGCCGACGATTCCTGGTTCGCGATCGGCGCGGAGGATCAACGCCGCATGCGCGCATTCCGCCACGCAATCCCTGAAGCCGTCTACGAATACATCGGCGAACACGGGCAAACCAAGATCGGCACCGACATGGCCGTTCCGGTCGATGGATTCGCCGAACTGCTCGCCTTCTATCGCGAGCAGTTCGCGGCCAACCGCCTTCGCACCGTCATCTACGGCCACATCGGCAACTGCCACGTGCACGCCAACCTCTTCGTCGATGGCCCGGAGGAGCGCGAGACGGCGCGCCGCGTCTACGCCATGCTCGTCGAGAAGGCCCTTTCGCTCGGCGGCACCGTCTCCGCCGAACACGGCGTGGGGAAGCTGAAGAAGCAGTACCTGGCGGCGATGTACGGAGCGGAGGGGATCGAGGGGATGCGGCGCGTCAAGCGCGCGTTCGACCCCGATGGGCTGTTCGGCGCGGGGACGATGTTCTGAGACGTTGAGCGTGATGAGTTCAGCGTGATGCGTGTTCGGGGCTTGGTTCCTTGCGTACTTGGTGCTTGGCCCTCCGCGCCTTGGCGCCTTTGCGTGAAGCATCAGGAAGGTATGGATGATGAATGATTGGTTCCGGGTGCGGCGCATAACGCTCGGAAAGCCCATCAATCACCGTACGTATACCACCGAAGTATACAGGCACCGTACGCAATTTGGAACCCGTACCGTGGAACTTGGAATTTGAGACCTCGCCCCCCGCATAACGCGTCACTCTCAACGCCGACCCCACCGTGCCGTATCGGCTGCGGTGCCTGCTGCATCGCCCCCTCGATCTCCTCGCCCATTCCCGGCATGCCGAGCGGCAAGCCCGCCGGCGTGCGGTGTGCGCAGTTGACCGACGACAATCGGTGCGCGATCTTCGGACGCCCGGAGCGTCCCGCCGTCTGCTCCTCGCTGCGCCCCACGGCCTCGATGTGCGGCGCCACCAACGCGGAGGCGTTCGCGAACCTCGTCGCACTGGAACTGCTGACCATGCCGTCGGACGGGATATGAGTGATGTTGAAGGTGCTCGGACCAACTTCATACACATGGAACAACGCGGACATATCGTTCAGATCAGCGTCTCCGGCGGCGGAGTCCCGAAATTCGGCATGCACACCGCCGAGGTGGGGCCGCTCGGCATCATCGGCGACGTGCAGCGCGACACCCGGGTGCACGGCGGCCCCGACCGCGCGCTCTGCGTCTATTCGCTCGAACAGATGCTGGCATTGCAACGCGAGGGGCACGCGATCTACCCGGGCTCGATCGGCGAGAACATCCTGACCGCCGGCGTCGACCTGGCGCCGCTCGAACCGGGGGCGCTTCTCCGGTTCGGCGCGGTGGAGGCGGAGGTGACCGGCTACGCGCATCCGTGCAGCAACATCGCGGCGTCGTTTCGGGATGCCGATTTCACCCGCATCTCGATCAAACTGCATCCGGGCTCGAGCCGGCTGTATCTTCGTATTCTGACGCCGGGGACGATCGCGGTGGGCGATCCGGTAACTCTTGGCCCATAGTGCCGTAGGTGATCGTTCGTTCCCGTGCCGTCGATCCGCATCGAGCCGGATACGGACCGCGTGAACGGGCGTCGATGGTCTTCGTCCGCGGGGACGGGCACATCGTACGTTCGGATCTTTCGTTCAATTCTCCCTCTCGACATGTCATTCTTCAAAGCATTGCTGGCCTCGACGCTCGGCGTACTGCTGGCTCTGGCCCTGGCCTTCGGGCTGTTCGTTGTCATGATCATCAGCATCGGCGTCAGCGCCTCGAAAGAGCCGCCGACGGCCGTGGCCAAGAATTCGGTGCTGGTGATCGAGCCGGGGCCGCTGATCAATGAGTTCACCGCGTGCACCGGCTTCTCGCGCCTGGGCGGCATCTCGCGTCCGGCCACGCTGCGCGAATACCTGCGCAAGATCGAGAGCGCGAAGAAGGACGACCGCATTCGCGGCATCTGGCTGAAGCTGGGAGGCTTCGCCGGAAGCTGGGCACACGCCGAGGAGCTGCGTGCCAAGCTGCGCGAGTTCCGCGCCGGCGACAAGTTCATCTATGCCACGTGCGACGAGAACGGCATGGACGAGATCAACTACTACATGGCGACGGTGGCCGACACGATCGCGCTCGACGCCACCAGCGGGATGGAGATGAACGGCATCTACGCCGCCATCTCGTTCTACAAACCGCTGCTTCAGAAGCTCGGCGTCAAGGCCAACGTGGTGCGCGCGGGCGCCTACAAGAGCGCGGTGGAGCCGTTCATCCTCGACTCCGCGTCGAAGGAGAGCCGCGAGATGACCTCGGCGATCGTCGACGAGACGTTTCAGCGGTTCACCGAAGCGGTGACGGCCGATCGGAAGGTCGACGCGGCGACGCTCAACGAGATCGTGCAGACCAACCCGATGCTCACGCCGAACGATGCGCTCCGTTATCGCCTCGTTGACGCGGTGCTCTACCAGGACCAGATCACCGACATGTTCAAGCGTCGCCTGGCCGACAGCTCAAAGGTGCGGACGGTGAAGCTGCGCGAGTATCAACCGGAGACGACGGTGGATCCGGATGAGGACGAGGACAACGCCGGCAAACAGATCGCGGTGGTCTACGCCGTCGGCACGATCGTTCGAGGAGACGCCGGCGACAACGAGGACCCCGTGTTCGGCGGCGAGACGATCGGCAGCGACACGTTCGCCGAGGCGATGCGCGCCGCACGCGAAAGCAAGGCCGTAAAGGCCGTGGTGCTGCGCATCAACTCACCGGGGGGCGACGCGTCGGCGAGCGAGGCGATGTGGCGCGAGGTGGTGCTCACGCAGAAGAAGAAGCCGGTGATCGTCTCCATGGGGGGCGTTGCCGCTTCCGGCGGATACTTCATCGCCGCCGCCGCCGATACGATCGTGGCGGACCCCGGCACCATTACCGGTTCGATCGGTGTCTTCGGTCTCTGGTTCACCATGAAGGACTTCTTCGAGGGGAAGCTCGGGATCAACACGCAGGTGATCAAGACCGGCCCCTCGGCCGACATGTTCTCGCCGGCGCGCGACCCGAGCGACCTGGAGCGTGCGATTCTCGCGCGCTCGGTCGACACCACGTACCACAAGTTCCTGAGCGTTGTGGCGCAGGGGAGGAAGATGAGCGTGGAGAACGTGGACGCGATCGCGCAGGGGCACGTCTGGACCGGCAAGCAGGCGAAGGAGCGCGGACTGGTGGACGTGCTCGGCGGACTCGACACGGCGCTTGCGATCGCGGCGCGCCATGCGGGGTTGAAGCCGGGCGGATATTCGCTCCGCATCCTGCCGCAGCCGCGCAGCATCTTCGAGGAGATCGCCGCCGCGCTCGGCGGCGGCCTTGCGACCGTGTCGAGCGGCGGCGTCAGCCTTGCCGACCAGTACAACGCCATGCTCAAGTCCGTGAAGGTGCACAGCGGCGTTCAGATGCGCATGGTCGATTTCGATCTGCGGTAGCGAAGCGGGGGAGAGGCGCGCACTCGATCATCCTCGCCCTTTCTACTCTCCCCCTCTTTGCCAAAGAGGGGGGCCGGGGGGAGTTCACCGGGCGAAGGCAGGGAGTTGACGAGGCGGCACGCTCGGAGCGTGAGAGCCGAGCGGCGAACCCCTCCTGACCTCCCCTTTGGAAAAGGGGAGGGACGCATGCACGATCTTCCTTGCCCTTTCTACTCCTCCTCTTTGCCAAAGAGGGGGCCGCGCCGCCCCTTCGCACAGCACTGCCGACCTGCTCGCCGTGCCCCGACGAACGTCGGGGCGCGGCTTTTTTGTGGGGTCGAGGGGGATCAATAGAGCAATCAATTAGAAATATTTTCGTTAGCGCTTTACATAGCCCCCCGGCACGCGTAAATTAGCACGTCCATTTCCCAATGAGTTTTCACTCC
>CAZJYH010000213.1:7622-7977 GCA_964549365.1 uncultured Alphaproteobacteria bacterium | reverse complement strand
CCGCCCGCGCGAGTTGCCGGGGGGGCTGCGCCAGCGCCTCGCGCTTGCCGCCGCCATCCTGCACGATCCGAAGATCGTCTTCCTCGACGAGCCGACCGGCGGCGTGGATCCGATCAGCCGGCGGAACTTCTGGGATCTGATCTACCGGCTCGCCGAGCGCGGTGTCACGGTCTTCGTGACGACGCATTTCCTCGACGAGGCGGAACACTGCGGGAACATCGGGTTCCTCTACTTCGCGAGGCTGATCGCATTCGGCTCGCCGAAGGAACTGAAACGCGCCAACACGCACGGTGCGATCCTCGAGATCGAATCGGAGCGGCCGGCCGTTGCGCTCGCGCTGCTCGGCGAGCAGAAG
>CAZJYH010000213.1:0-7612 GCA_964549365.1 uncultured Alphaproteobacteria bacterium | reverse complement strand
TGGATCGGGGAGACCTCGATGTTCGGCAACAATATTCACATCAGCGTGGCGGACGAGGCCGCCGGCGCCGAGCGTGCGCGCGGGCTGCTGGCGGCCAACGGGATCGCGGTGTCGCGCATCGAGCCGATCGAGCCTTCGCTGGAGGACATCTTCATTTATCTGATCGAACAGGAGAACCGGCGCCGATGATCGAGCGTGTGCTTGCCATTGCGCGGAAGGAGCTGTACCAGATCTGGCGAGACAAGCGCTCGCTCGGGCTGCTCGCGTTCGTCCCGGTCTTCACGCTGCTGCTCTTCGGCTTCGTGCTGAACCTCGATACCAAGCACGTGCGCCTGGCGGTGGTGAACGAGGACCGCACCGTCGAGTCGCAGCAGTATGCCGAGTCGTTCCTGCACACCGAATACTTCGATCTGGTGGCGCACCCGGCCTCCCGCGCGGCCGGCGAGCGGCTCGTCGAGCATGGGACGGCGGACGTGTTGCTGGTGATCCCACCAGGGTTCGGCGCGGACATCCTTGCGGGGAAGGCGACCGAGGTTGCCGCGATCGTCAACGGCGGCAACGCCAACGTGGCGACGAACGCCGCGGCGTACATGGAGATGTTCACGCAGGACTTTTCGACGCACCTCCAGATACGGTTCGCCGAGCGGGCCGGGCTGGGCGCGTACGTGCCGGTGGACTATCGCCCGCGGGTCTTCTTCAACCCCGAGCTGAAGAGCTCGCGCTATCTCGTGCCGGGGTTGATGGGGTTCGTGCTGATCATCTCCACGGTGATCTCCACCGCGCTCTCGATCGTGCGCGAGAAGGAGCGGGGGACCATCGAGCAGATGATGGTGTCGCCGGTGTCGAGCCGGGAGTTCATGTTCGGCAAGACCATCCCGTACTTCGTGATCGCCGTCATCCTGGCGGCGCTGATCATACTGGCCGGGCGTTATCTGTTCGACGTTCCGATTCGCGGCAGCATCCCGATGCTCTCGCTCTCGCTGCTGTTCTTCATCATCGGCGGGCTCGGCATGGGGCTGGCGATATCCACCGTCGCGCAGACGCAGGAGAGCGCCTTCTTCATCGCCACGTTCGCGACCGTGCTCCCGACGCAGCTTCTCTCCGGATTCATCTTCCCGCTGGAGAACATGCCGGTTGTGATGCGGGCCTTCACGTATCTGGTGCCGGCGCGGTACCTGCTCACCGTGTTGAGGGCCATCCTGCTGAAAGGGGCCGCGTTCGATGCCTACTGGGGATCGTTCCTCGCGCTCGTGGTCTTCGCCAACGTCACCATGGCGATCGCCGTCAAGCGATTGCGCAAGACGGTGTGATGAGAATTGCGAATGAGGAATTACGAATGCAGAATTTTGAATGCGAAACCGCAGGAGAAGTCGGCATTGAACATCCATTCGGGATCTGAGTTCCACATTTCTCATTCGTAATTGATAATTCGATAGTTCCATGCAGCCCATACTCGCGCTCATACGGAAGCAGTTCATCGAGATCCGGTCGTCGGTGCAATTGCGGAGCATCACGCTGATCGCTCCGCTGATGCAGCTGGTGGTCTTCGGGTTCGCGGCCAATCTGGACGTGAAGAACATTCCCATGGCCGTGGTCGACTACGATCACACCATCGAGAGCCGCCGGCTGGTGCAGAGCTTCACGAACTCCGAGTATTTCACGCTGCACAACTACCTGGAGCGCTACGACGAGGTGGACCACGTGCTGGAGGACGGCGAGGCGAAGCTGGTGCTGGTGATACCGCCGGGGTTCGGCACGAACATCCTGGCGCACCGGCCCGCGCCGTTGCAGGCGCTCGTCGACGGCGCCGACGCGAACTCCGCGCGCGTGGCATCGGGCTACGCCGGGGCGATCGTTGCGGCGTACTCGCAGGGGATCCTGCTGGGCGTGCAGCAGCGGATGGCGGCCGTCGGGTTGAAGGTGCCGCGCATCACCAGCGAGACGCGCGTCTGGTACAACCCCGATCTGGCAAGCCGGCGCTTCTTCGTCCCCGCCATCATCGGCCTGCTGATCCTGATCACCACGGTGATAGCAAGCTCCACGTCGATCGTCAAGGAGCGCGAGGTGGGGACGCTGGAGCAGTTGGTGGTGAGCCCGATCAAGCCGTATCAGATCATCATCGGCAAGCTGGCGCCGTTCGTTGTGACCGCTTCGATCACCACCATGAACCTGCTGATCCTTTCGGCGGTGGTGTTCGGTGTGTCGATGCGCGGGAATCTGCTCCTGTTCTTCCTGATGACGCTCACGTTCGTGATCACGATGCTCGGGCTCGGGTTGTTCATCTCCACGATCTCGAAAACCCAGCAGCAGGCCAGCTTCACCACGGCGTTCTTCGTGATGCCGCCGTTCCTGTTCCTCTCGGGATACGCCTTCCCGATCGAGAACATGCCCGCGTGGATGCAGCCGCTCACCTACGCGATTCCGCTCCGCTACTACATCGTCATCATCCGCGGCATCTTCCTGAAGGGCGTCGGGCTGGAGGTGTTGTGGCCGCAATTGCTGGCGATGTTCACCCTCGGGGTGCTGATCTTCGGCGCCAGCTTTCTTCGGTTCCGGAAGAACCTGGAATAGGGGGCCGGTCGGGTATGCGACAGCCTGCAACGCGGAACAGCCCGGCTTGCAGAACTTGCCGGGCTGTTCGTCGTTGAGTGACACTGGAGAACCCCTCGGTACGAGCGGCTGCGACCCCCAATATGTCACTTACCGATCTTGAAATCCGTCAGTTCGATTGTGAAGGCGACTTCGCCGGTCTCCTCATCCTTGAAGTCGATCGGGCCGCCCACCACCGAATAGCTCTCCGCGCGCTGCGGGTTGAAGCTCGTGAGGTTCGTGCTCTGAAGATGCACCTCGCGCGTGGCAACGTATTGTGCCCCGGGCTGACTGCTGATCGTCGCCGTCGGCGTGAAGTAGATGTCCGATGTCGCCGGGAAGTCCGCCGCCTTCTGTTGCGCCGCCACCTTGGTGGTCGTGCGGGTGCCGTCGTCGGCCTGTGCCTCCCAGCTTATCGTGCCGAGCTTCGTCGTCGCCGATGCCGAGATCGATTGAAGCGTCTGTGAGGAACCCGCCTCGTCGCTGAGCGCCGTCACGGCCGATGTCTCGAACGAGGCCTCGGCGCTGGCGGCGAAGGTGATGTCGCCGAACGTCGGGCTGGTGAAGATCGTGGTCCACGTGGCCGGGCAGACGATGATTGTCCCGATCGACGGCCGCAGCACCGACGTCTGAGCGTCGGCGGCGATTGCGCTCGTGCCGAGCAGCATCGCGATCGTAAGCACTTTGAGTGGATTGTGCATTGCTGTCTCTCTCCGATTTGATGAATGGACGGGAACGACCATCGAAGCCGCTGCTCCGCAGACCACGAGGCAGTCGTGCCGATGATCGGTGTGCACAAGGACGGAGAGAGAGAAGCGCGCAACCCGCGCCGAGGCGTGGCGTTCACGCGCGTGTGCACGACGGTACGACCCTGTCGACACACATCCGAAGATATGTCACCCACGCCCGGCGCGCTTCTTCCACATTGCTTGAGGGCGCAGCTTGAGGGCGTGGTGTGTCGGCGCTCCGTCGATTGAACTCCAATTGTGCCGTACGGCGGCCCGCGTCGTACATTTGCCGCTGCCCGCCATGGCGGCGAGAGCCATCAGGGCCCTACCCGGACGCGTTGCGTATGCACCGGCCGATGTTCCACTCCAACTCTGAGACCGTATGACCAAAGGACGACTCGAAGCGTTCAGCGACGGCGTGATCGCGATCATCATCACGATCATGGTTCTGGAGTTGAAGGTCCCGCACGGCGCAAGCCTGGCCTCGCTCGAACCGCTCATTCCGATCGGGCTCAGTTACCTGCTGAGCTTCCTTCATGTCGGCGTCTACTGGAACAACCACCACCATCTGATGCATGCGGTCAGGCACGTCAACGGCGCGATCCTCTGGGCGAACATGCACCTGCTCTTCTGGTTGTCGCTGGTTCCGTTCGTCACCGCGTGGATGGGGGAGAACCACTTCGCGCCGGTGACCGTTGCGGTGTACGGTGTGGTTCTCATCTGCTGCGGCACCGCGTACTACATCCTGACGCGGGTGTTGCTGGCGCGGCATGGTCCGGACTCCGACCTTGCCCGCGCGGTCGGGAACGACTTCAAGGGGAAGATCTCCGTGGTGCTGTACATCGCGGGGATCGCCGGCACGTTCGTTCATGAGCTGATCGGCGCGGCCTTTTATGTGGCCGTGATCATCCTCTGGCTCGTGCCCGATCGCCGCATCGAACGCGTGTTGAACAACTGACGGCACGCACTCCTCTTCACCGAATGGGAGCGGTGACAATGGAAACCGCAACAGCAAAGGCAACAGTCGAACGGACTTCGGCGGCGCTGCGCGTCGGCGCGCGCGGCGCCGGCATCACCTTCGCCGGCATCCTGCTCAGCGGACCCCTCGGCATGCTCGTCGTATGGGCCGTCCATGGAATGGGTGCGTGGGCCGGCGCGGCGGCGTTCGCCGGCCGGTATCATCCCATCCAGGCGCTCCCGTTCTTCTTCGGCTTCGCGTTGGTGATCGGCGCCGTGATGGTGAACGCCGCGCTCTACCATGTCGCTCCCGATTCGAGGCGCACCACCGCGTTGATCGCCCTCATCCTCACCGCTGCGTTCGCCGCGTTGATCTTCCTCAACTACGTGGTGCAGACCACCTTCGTCTCGACGCTCGTCCGGCACTACGTGCCGACGAACGATGTGATCATCAGCGCGCTCGCGATGGACAATCCGCGCTCGCTGGCGTGGGCGATCGAGATGTGGGGCTACGGCTTCCTCGGCGCGGCCACGTGGCTGCTTGCCCCGATCTTCGCCGGCGGCGGCATCGAGCGGTACGCGCGGCTGCTGATGGTGGCCAACGGCGTCATGAGCGTCGCGAGCGCGTTGATGACGGCGGCCGATATGGACTGGGTGATGACCGCCGGCGGGCTCATCGGCTATGCCGCCTGGAATCTGGTGGTGGCCGTGATGTATCTGTGCGTGCTGACGGCGCTGCGACGTCGTGCCGCCGCGCTGAACCCTGCCCCCGCGGCCGCGTCCGGCACGTCGTGACCCGGCGCACATTCCCGCCGCCGGAGCATGTTGCCGGGAGCCGTCCGATCAACGAATTCGATTCCATGAGGTCCGAGATGAGCGTTCGATTCCTTCTTCCCATGCTGATGATGCTCGCGCATGCCGGAGTGTGCGCGCAGACGCAGGACTTCTACGTGCGGCCGAATCAGACCGATGCGCGCTACGCCGAGCAGGACAGCAACTATATCGTCCGCAACACATCGGCGCGCAACGGCCGGCTCCTCCTGTTCATCGGCGGCAGCTCCAGCAGCCCGAAGAGCTATTCTCTCATCTGCCGGTACGCGGCCACGGCAGGTTTCGACGTCATCAGCCTGTCCTATCCGAACGATGTGGCCGCCGCGCCGCTCGGCGTCTCGGCCGACAGCCTGGTATTCGACGGCTACCGCGAGGAGGTCTGCTTCGGAACGCCCGCAAGCGAGCACGTGGACGTCGACACGCTGAACTCCATACACACGCGGACGCTGAAGCTGATCCGGTATCTGGCCGAGACCTATCCGGCGCAGGGCTGGGGGGAGTACCTGGCGGCGCCGGATCGGCTGGACTGGGGCCGCATCGCCGTCGGCGGGCATTCGCAGGGATCGGGACACGCATGTTATCTCGGCAAGCGCTTCGCCGTGGAACGCGTGCTGATGTTCAGCGGTCCGAACGACTACAGCACCCGGTACGATCGCCCCGGGCATTGGCTTGCGGCCCCGGGCGCCACGCCGGTCCAACGGCAATACTGCTATCTGCATCTGCAGGACGAGGCCGTTCCGTTCGCTCGCCAGCTTGCGAACAACGCGAGCGTCGGGCTGCTTGCGGCGAACGACACCGTGCTTGTCGATGCGCTCGGGGCGCCGTACGAGGGCTCCCATGCGTTGTACACGAATCAGATGCCGCTGGTGCCGGGACAGTATCACAATTCCACGGTCGGAGGCAATCCGATCAACCGCGATGTATGGCGCTACATGCTCGGCGCCGACGATGCCTCCGGCGTGACGCCCGTGGATGCCGAGGCGAAGGTCGACGCGGTGCAGCTCCGCTGCGCTCCGAACCCGGCGCGCGGCGGGGCCACGATTACGTGCGCGACCGATCGCGCGGGGCACGTCACGCTGAGCCTGTTCGATCGGCTCGGGTGCGAGGTGTTGCGGATCCTGGACGACGCGCTCCCACCCGGCGAGCACGTTGCGCGCATCGATGCCGGGACGCTCCCCGCCGGAACGTACTGGTGCCGTCTTCGCGCCGCGGGGCGTGTCGATGCATGCGGTATCGTGGTGGCGCGATGAGCGGACCCCATGAGGAGCGCGGCACCGTCGATCGCAACGCGGCGCGGCTTCCGGCGCTGGGTCCGGCCGGACCCGGCGCCGGTGCAGTCTGCCCGCGCCGACGGCGAGCGTTACTGGGCATCACCCGGCGGCGGCGTCCGTGCGGGAGAGACGTTCGAGGAGGCGGCTCGCCGCGAGGCGCCGGAGGAGCTTGGGCTGCGCGATCCGGCGCTCGAATATTTCGCCGAGGGGATCGCGGAGTTCGAGATGGGGGGCGTGCCCGTTCGCCGGCGTGAGATCTTCTTCATCGTGCGCGTCGAATCCCTCGTGATCGATGCGGACGTGCGCCGACATCATGCATACGAGCGCATTCTCGACGTTCGGTTCTGGAGCCTGGAGGAGATCGAGGCGGCGCCGGGGAGGATCTACCCCGAACGGCTTGCGGAGTATCTGCGCGCGATGCGGTGAGGCCGGGTGCATGCGACCCGCCCGTTCGCGCCGTCTTGCGGCGCCGGTCCTCCCGCCCGATGTACAAGTGCCCGGGCCGTTGTGCGGCCCGGGCATTGCACCGAGGTTGCGCCGGATGAAACGAAGAACCTCGGGTTGCATCGTGTGCTTCAGCCCACCACCGATCAGCCCACCACGAAGCTCTGCAGATCGAGCGTGAACGACGTGCCGTCGTCGCCGGTGAAGGTGATCGGCCCACCGACGAGCGAGTAGGATTCGCCTCGCTGGGGATTGAACGTCGAGAGCGACGTCGTCTGCAGGTGTACCTCGCCTCCCGTGTAGGTCACGTTCGGCTTGCTGCTGATCGTCGCGGTCGGCGTGAAGTAAATGTCCGAGGTCGCCGGGAAGTCGGCGTTGAGCTGATTCGCACGAATCTTCGTCGTCGTCGAGCCCGATGCCGACCACTTGATCGTGCCGAGCCTCGGGTCGCTGGCCGTCGCCGACAGCGACACCAGCGTCTGCGAGCTGCCTGCCGGCTCGCTTGCCGCCGTGACGCTCGTGGTCTTGAACGATGCGCTCCCGGTGCCGGGGAACGTATATGCGTTTCCGTTGATCGTCAGCACGTTTGTCCAACTTGCCGGGCATCCGATGATCACGCCGATCTGCGGGCGCAGGACGGATGTTCCAAATTGTGCATACTGCGTTGTGGTAATCACGGTCATGAGCAGACCGGTTACCGCGAGGAGGTTGAGTGCTTTGCGCATCTGTCTCTCCGAATGGAAATGGATGGATTGATTCGGCCGCGTCGCCGGAGAAGGGGCGGATGCAACG
>CAZJYH010000212.1:0-7987 GCA_964549365.1 uncultured Alphaproteobacteria bacterium | reverse complement strand
ATGGGACGCCGCCGCAAACGGCACGCGGACGTCGCTGACCTGCCGGAGACCAGCCATCCGCAGGCCCACAGGCCGGAACTGTCGCACCTGGAGGAACTGGTGATCAAGGCAATGCAACACCTCCCCGATCCTCAGCGCGAGGTGCTCGTGTTGCATGAATATGTGGGCTACAAGTTCGAGGAGATCGCCGAAATGCTCGGTGAACCTGTCGGCGCAATCCGCACGCGCGCGTGGCGTGCCCGATCACATCTCGGACGGATCATCTCAGCGATGGTCGACCTCGAGGACGACGTGGAACGCACCGGACGCAAGAATATTCCCGGAGGATCAGAATGAACCGTGCCGAACAGGAGCGTCTTGTGGAGCGCTACCTCGGCAGCGCAATGGCGGCGGCCGAGGAAGAGGAATTCTTTCTCAATGTTGCGGTTGATCGCGAGCTGCGCCATACGCTGAAGGCCTATCGTATCGTCGAGAGCGCACTCCGCAAACATAGAGCGCGGACGTACGCTCCGAGCGGACGCGCCCGTGCCCGCCTCGTCGCGTTGCTCGAATCCGAAACGGTCCCATCCGGAACCGCGGGGATACCGGGCGCCGCGGCGGCACCGCAACGGTCGCGGCGACGGGGGATTCTGGCGTTCGGGTCGATGTGCGCTCTGGCGGGGATGCTGGTCGGCGTGTATTTCATTTCCCCGATGCTCACCGGTCGTGACCACGCCGCGCCGAACGGCACGCGCATCGTGGCCTCCGGGCATTATCAGATCGGGTCCGTTGCAAACGGCTCCGTCGTGGACGGCTCCCCGGCCTCAGAACGGATTCCGACCGATCGGATCACGACCTGGTCCGCTGCATCCGAGCCGATCGCGGACGCGACACGCAACGCGCGGACGAGCGTTCGCCCGCACGCAGGTCCGGCATCGGCTGCCGGACAGCCTCGCAACCGCGTCAACACGCCGCGATCGATCGCGGCCAGAGCACGTACCGGTGATGTGAAGTCACGCCACATCGCGCTGCCGACGGGTTCGGCCACCCAACAGACACCGAAGACTGCGGCAGCCCCCGAGCAACAGTATCGCCAGCCGGACGTTCCGGCCGTCGAGCACCGGCAGCGCATGGTGCTCCAGGACAAGAATCTGAAACTCCGTGTGAAGGTGGTCCCACCGGAAGAGTGAATCGATTGCCTGGCCGATTCCCCCGATCCCCTCGGACACCTGTATTCTCATACGGAGGCCGCCCGGACTGCATCATCTGCAGCCGGGCGGCCTCGTATTTGTACACCTGGTTCGTCGCGCGACAAACGCGCCGCTTCGACGAACGTATTGGGGGATGACCGCGACTACTTCGGCGCGCCTTCGGCGTCCACGGTTTGCTCGACAAGCACATACACCCCGCGCGAAAGCGCACGCGCCTCCGGGAACACGCTGCCGAACCGAACGTTTTCAACGCCGGCTCCGGCCGCTTCGATATGAACGCCGCCGATGCCGAGCGCTGAGAGGCGCCGCGTGAGAGCGTCGGCAACCCGATCCGCCCGCCGGCGTGAAAGCTCCTCGTTCCGGGATTCCATTCCGATGCGGTCGGTATATCCGGTGATCGTGACGCGTGCGCCGGGCCGTATCGAAGAGGCCAACTCCGACATTGCCTCCAGGTGGCGCGAGGTGAGCTCGGCGCTGTTGAAGTTGAAGCCGACGACGGTGTAGCCGATCATTTCGCGATCGCCCTCATGCAGCACACGGCGATCAACCACGGTCAACCGCCGATCAACCTTGAGCGGCACCTGATCGCGAACGGTCACGCTTTGTCCGACGGAGTCCACCACGGTAAACTCGGCGGTCAGCGGCGCGAGGGCCGAATCGATTGCGTCGCCGGCAATGTCCCAGGACAGATCACGATCGCCGGTCATCCCGGAATCCCGACTCGAGTATCGCGCGAGAACACGATCGCCCTGACGCACCACCAGGGTCCACTCCTTCACTCCGGCCTCGGCGTCGATGCCCTGATCCAGCTTGATGGTCGGCGGATTGAATTGCCGCACGATCTGGTTGGTGATCACCGGCGCCAGCACGCTCGAGTTTCCCGCGATGAACTCGACTCGGCGGTTGTCGGCGCGGCCGTCGTTTGTCGACTCGTTGGACCGCTGCTGCACACCGATATCCTGAATCGAGAGGCGCGCCGGATCGATCCTCCAGACTTCCATCAGATAGTTGCGCAGGAGCTCGGCACGGGCCCGGGCAACGCGTCCTGCATCGTCCCGCGCCGAGGAACCGACGATAGTCAGGCGTGCCGAGCGATCGCGCCGCATCCGCGAGCCGATGATATCCATCGTATGATGCTGAATCTCCAGCGCGTTCAGGCCGGCAAGACTGTCCATGATGAACAGATGCGTTCCCGTTCGAGCGCTCTGCGAATACCGTTCGGGGAGCACGGCGGCATTCCGTTCGAAGAACACCATGGGGATCAGCGGCGCGTGCTGCCGGAACAGCACCTCGTTCACCTTGATGTTCCCCACCGGGATCGGGCGATCCTGCTCATCGATCCCCTTGATCGAAACGTTCGCCGACAGGTGCGGGGCCTTGCGCACGGTGGGAGGCGGCGGGTCGAGCGGCTGCGACATCACGATAACCGGCGCGGGGGGCGGGTTGATGTCGTAGAGCAGCGCAACCCCGACGCCGACGGCGTACGAACGCCATCCGGCTTCACGGTAGGTGGAGGCAAGCGCGGTGCGGGCGTTGATCTCGGGCTCGATCGTCAGGGAACGGCCGACCGGCAGCTCGTATCCGACCTGCGCGCTTGCGCCGAACCAGCCCCCGGCCTGCACCTGCTCCGCGCCGACCCGCATGTCGCGGCGGCGAGCCCCGTTGCTGTAGGAGACATCGCCGGGGCCAAGGATCATCTCGGATTGACTGAACCGCGCAGAGAACTGCCAGCCGAACAAGGGGCCGACCGCGATCGACAGGCGCTCGAACGGCCGCATGGTTATCGACGGTGCCAGTTCGAGCGACAGTCGCCGTGTGTCGAGGTTCAGCCGTCGATCGACATCGAGGAGCATCCCGTTGTCCAGCACACGCGCGGTTTCGCTCGGCAGGGTGGAGAAGGTGGAGGAGGTGGTGCCGACGGCGAGCCCGACCCGCGCGCCGAACGAACCGGCAAGCGACGGCAGCAGCAACACGCCGCCGACGCGTAGATCGGTTCCCGATCCGAGTGAGAAGATCCCACACTCCGGCGATCCCTCGTACACCGGCAAGGCCCCATCCTCCCACATGATGTCCGCGGAAAGCTGCGGCCCGACAAGGATGGGCGTGCCCTCCCCCGGCTCCTGTGCATACATCGCAGCCGAGGTGAGCAGGACGATGAGGATGCCGATCGACCGGCTCGCGGGCATTATGGCCGTTCGGGTGATCACCGCGTCACCAGTATCGGCATCGCGCTCCTCTCGCCGGCAAGGGACAGCTCCAACCAATACAACCCCGACGGCAGATCGCGAAGCATCAGCTGCATGCGTTCGTCGGACCCGGTGGCCGCGTCGAGCCTGCGGCGTACAACCTCGTTGCCGAGCCCGTCGACAACGCGCATCTCGGGAAGTGCTCCCTCCGGAGCGCTGTAATCCAGCTGAGCCACGCCGGTCGTCGGATTCGGTTGCAGTTTGATGATGCGCACGCGGCGTGAGAACGGCGTTCCCACCTCGCAACCGGTCAGAAGGACAATACCGGGAGAATTCGTGACCAGGGAAACATCCGGCACGCATCGCACCGAATCGATCCAGACGCTGTTGACCGGCGTCGCCGAAACGAGCCCTTCGAACTCGATCTCGAAGAGATCGCCGCCCGTGATATCACGCCCGACGTCGGGATGCGTCACCACGAGTTCGCCGTTCGGCCCGACGGTGAACTTCGAGGGATCGCCGGTTGTGGTTCGATCCGATGAGACGACGTCATGAACGAACAGCGCCGTCGGGTCGAAGCGCAGGTACGCGCGGTAGGAGCGCACGGCTTCGAAGGGCGTAAGCCCTGGGACGACGCGCAGCGCCATCCGGAAGCGTTGCCCAACGGCGGCCGTCACCGTATCCAACATGACATGGTGCTCGAGGTTCTTCGCAACTTCGACGGAGCGCGACATCGCACTGCAACCGAATTCGTTCATGCCGACAACATGGTACGTGCCCGGAACATCAGCCAGGTATTGCGGCGCCGTGGCGCCGGGGAGCGGACGCGTGCCCAGGTACCACTGATATCCGGCGGCACCCGAGGCGGAGAGACGATTGCCTTCCACCTCCACGCTCGGAGCCTCCGGCAACGGGCGCACCACAACTTCGACGCTGCCCGACATGCCGGTACACCCGTTTTCGTTGGTGGCCTCGATGGCGTAGCGCCCGGGCCGGCGCACCACGATCTGGTCGCCCGTGCTGCCGTCGGACCACAACACCCGGTCATACACCCTGTCCACACGGAGCGTGACGCTGTCCCCGTCGCAGAATTCCAGCGGTCCGGATGAGACGATGTTGGGTGCGGGCCTGGAAACCTGTACGACGTCGACCGAACCGGAGGTGCCTCGGCAGCCGCTGGAGTTGGCCACCTGAACGGTGTAGGTGCCGGGTCGATCCACCATGATCACCCTGGTCCGTTCACCGTTCGACCAGCGATAGCTTGCATAACCACCCCCGGCATCGAGTGCCACCGATCCGCCCTCACACAAGAGCACAGGCCCCCCGGGTGTTATCAGCGGTTCCAGCGAATCGCCCACCCGGACGCTGAACTGCGGAGCAGCCGCGGCACATCCCTCGCGCGATTGCTGCACCACATCCACCGTCCCGGCCGTGCCCTGCCCCCATGTCACCCGGATGCGGTTGGTTCCCTGCCCGTCGACGATCGTGCCACCGTTGATCCGCCAGGTAAAGACGCTCCCGGCGCGATCGTCGATCGCGAATTCGGAGGCGGAGCCGACGCACACGCCGCGGGGACCGACGATCTTCATGGACGGCAGATCGATCGGGGTCACCGTCACTCGCGGCGCACTCCACGAACAGCCGTTGCTGTCGGTCACGACAACCTGGAACTGGCCCGCCTGTCGCGCCGTGATCCGCTGCGAGGTGAAGCCGTTCGACCAGAGATATGAACGATACCCGGCGCCGGCATCGAGTTCGATGCCGGCACCGGAGCAGAAGAATCCGTCGTTCGCCATGCCGATCGTCGGCGATTGCACCGGCGCCTGCGTCACGACCACCGGCTCGGATGCCCCCTCACAGCCCCGACCGTCGGAGACCCGCACCGAGTAGGTGCCGGGCGTCCGCACAATGATGTTCCGCGTGCGTGCGCCGTTCGACCAGGCGTACGAGGCGTAGACACCGGCATCGAGTTCGACACTGTCACCGGGGCAGAGCGCAAGCGAGCGGCTCGCGATCACTATCGGAGCAAGGGCCGAACCGATCGAGACCACGACGTTCGTGTCGGCGATACAGCCGGTGGCGATGTTCTGAACGCCCACGCGGACGATGCCGATGCCGGAGCTCCCCCACTGCACGGTGATCGTCGGTGTGCCGGCTCCGCCCACGATAGTCCCCCCGGCGCCGCTCACGTTCCAGAGATAGGCCATGCCCGGGGCTGCCACCGTGTTGTAGGAGGCACGGCTGTTGGTGCAGACCGTGGCCGGACCCGAGACCCGAGCGGCCGGTTGCGGTACCGTCGTCACGACGATCGTGTCGGTCGTCGAACCACATCCCTCGATGTTCGAGACGATGGCGAAATATTTACCCGGCGCGCGCGCGACGATGCTGGAGCCGGTCTCGCCGGTGGACCACGTCACGAACGGGTAGGGGCCGGCCGACAGCACGACGCTGTCGCCGCTGCAGAATGTCGTGGGCCCATTCGGCGCAATCCGCACCTGAGGCCGCGGCGCAACCGCCACCTGCATGCTGGCCTCGGACGTACAGCCGTTGGTATCGGTAATGCGCAGGGTATAGCGCCCGCTCCGGCGGATCACCGCGCGCGGACCAACGAGTCCGTTGGACCACTCGTATCGTGCATTGATTGTCGGGTAGGCAACGAGCACGGTGCTGTCCCCCTCGCAAATCTGCGTGGGGAGCAATGCGCGGATGGAGACGCGCGGGCGCGGATTCACCTGCACCATCGCCGGCGCGGCCGGTTCGCTCCAGCATCCCTCGGCCGTCAGAACGCGCACGGTGTAGGCCCCGGGCTTCGTTGCCACGATCATCTGCGTGGTGTCGCCGGTCACCCAGGAGTAGCCGCGGTAGCCGGGGCCGGCATCGAGCATGACGCCTCCTCCTTCGCAGATCGGATTGGAGCCGAACACGGCGATCACCGCCGAGGCGCGCGGATTCATCGCCACACGCAGGGTGTCGGTCTCGGCGCGGCAGCCGTTGGAATCGACATAGGCAAGGCTGTACAGGCCGGGACGGCGCACGACGATCTGCCTGGTGGTGTCACCGTTGCTCCAGCGGTATTGGCGAATACCGGGATCGGAGTAGAGAACAACACTGTCGCCGAAACAGAGCGTGGTGGAGCCGACGGTACGAAGGCGCCGTTGCGGACGCGGCAGCACCGTGACGGTGACCATGTCGCTGGAGCTGCCGGCGCAATCGCCGTGCGCGCCGGAAACGATGTAGTTGCCGGACTGGCGTACGGTGATGCTGCGCGTGGTTGCACCGTTCGACCAGCGATACCAATCGAGTCCTTCCGACGCGGTGAGCACCACCGAATCGCCGGCGCAGACGACCACCTGTCCATGCGGCTCGACGGACAATGAGAAGTCGCAGAACATCATCATCATCCCATCCCACTGTCCGCCCGAATAGTCACGCTGGAACACGCCCGGCGTGGTGATGAAGTTCTTGCCGGATATCCCGCACACGATGCAGCCCTGGCGGTTCACACAGATGCCGCGCGGCAACGTGGTGTTGTTCGGGAGGCTGAGGCAGGTTGCCCAGAGGCGGTTGCCGGTACCGTCGAGCTTGACGATGCCGCCGCCGTTTGCGGCTCCGAGCGGACCCAGATACGCATCGTCCGTCACCGGGAACGAGGGGGACGTGGCGGAGAACCCGATCCAGTAGCTACCGTCGCGGCCGATCGCGATCTCGCGCGCATCATCCGGTCCGCGCCCGCCGAAGTACGTCCCCCACATCAACGCGCCCGCCGCGCTGAACTTGGCGACCAGGCCGTCGGTGGCCAGCGAATCGCCGCCGTCGCGCAGGGGCTGATAGGTTCCGGTGGTCGTCGGGAAGTTGGTGCTGCGCGTCGAACCGACCACGACCGGATTGCCGCTGGGATCGAGCGCGATGTCGGCCAGCACGTCGCGTCCGGTGCCGCCGCAGAAGGTGGACCACTGCGGGCTGCCGGCGCCGTCGAACTTTGCAAGCCATCCGTCGCGGTTGGCGAACATGGCATCGTTCGGGTCATTCCCCCGGGCGATCGCCGGCTGAAACGCTCCGATCGTGGTGGGGAAATCCGAAAGCGAGGTCCAGCCGCAGGCGAACAGATCTCCGGTCCGGCTGAACGTCAGCGCCGTGACGCTTTCGGCGTCGCGTTGCCCGAACATCGGGGTGCCGCCGAAATAAGTACTCCAGCGCAGTGCACCGTCGCCGCTGAACTTGGCGATGAAGCCCTTGGCCTCGCCGCTTCGCGGACCAACCGGCTGATACGCGCCCGGCGTCGTCGAGAACGTCCCGGTTGCCGAGCCTCCGATCGCAACGTCACGCGTCGGCGAAACGGTGAGCGCATTGACGTCGGTCCCGCGGAAATACGTGCTCCACGACAGGCGACCGTTGACATCCAGCTTGGCCACGAACGACGATCTCGGCCCTCCGACTCCATCGTAGGCATCCGCGGTGACGGGGAAATCGGGGCTGGCCGTCGAGCCGGCGATGTAGGTATTGCCGACTTCGTCCAGCCCGACCACCTGTGCGTCGTCTTCATCACCGCCGCCGAGGTAGGTGATCCAGAGGCGCCTCCCCCCGGTCGTGGAGCGAGCGATGACCCCCTCG
>CAZJYH010000211.1:5311-8014 GCA_964549365.1 uncultured Alphaproteobacteria bacterium | reverse complement strand
GCCTTGAATTTTATGCGGACCCGGCTTGAGCGCTTCACCTTGAACAGCTTGGGTTAAGACTGGGCTAGCAGTGGGTTCAACCGCAATAGACTGGATTTTTTTGCCTTGTACATGCTTGATATAACGGGAAATACCAGTAATTGTGCCGCCTGTGCCTACCCCAGATACCAAAATGTCAATTTGTCCGTCGGTGTCATGCCAGATTTCCGGGCCAGTGGTGGCTTCATGAATAGCCGGGTTGGCCGGATTCTTAAATTGCTGCAACAGGATGTATTTATCCGGATCAGAGGCGGCAATTTCCTCAGCTTTAGCAATCGCCCCACTCATGCCTTTAGCGCCTTCGGTCAATACCAATTTGCCTCGTGCATGTCGGCGAGCAGTTCGTGTGCGCGACACAGAAGCGCCTGCTCACCGCGTCCCGCAGCAACCTGAACCATCTCCTGAGCCAACAGAATCGCATGATCCTCGTCGCCGAGCTTTCGATAGAGGTTCGCGATGTTCAGGAGCAGCACGACATGGAGTCGTCGGTTGGCCGTGCCACCGTTCGCCCGAAGGCCATCCAGCGCCTTCAACGCCTTCTGCTGCTGATCGAGCGCCCCACGGGCATCTCCCTCCTTTTCCATGATGTTGCCGAGCGTGGACAACACGATCAACCCCAGCTGCGGCTCGTTGAGGCTCCTGGCGATGAACCAGGCCCGTTGCGCTTCCAACTTCGCCGCCTCCAGGTCATCGGTCGCATACAACGCATTCGCGATGTTGATGATGGTGCGTAGCACCAACCGGTCGTACCGAGGATCGTCGAAGTGCGCGGCCGCTTCCCGGAAATACTCCAGCGCGTGTACGTGGTCACCGCGCCGCATGTCGAGCATGGCGATATCCGACAGCAGCGCTCCCTTGGCTCCTCGGGCACTCAACTCGTCCGCACGGCGAACTCCGTCGTGGTAGTACTCCCGCGCCTTGGCCTCCTCCCCGATCGCGGCATACACGTTGCCGAGGGCCTGCACAGCCGCGATCATCGCGTACGGCTCATTGGCGCGCTCGGCCGCCGCAAGGCCGTGTTCCAGTTGCCCGATCGCCCCCTTGTAGTCATTCTGATACAGCCGCAGCTCGCCGATTGCAAGCGCCACCACCACCAGCCCCGAATCGTCGCCGCGTTCCTTGTATACGCGCCCCGCTTCGATCAGATCGCTCATCGCTCCGTTCACGTCGCCGAGCCCCAGCCGACAGAGTCCACGCTCACAATATGCCGCGCCAGCCGCCCCGGCGTCGTACGGATGCAACGCCAGCTCCAACGCGCGTTCGGCGTGATCCAATCCCTCGGCGGGCTCCACCAGTGCAAGATCCTGCGCCAACGCCAGCATCGATGCCACGCGGTCATATCGGTTGGTGGCCCCCGATAACTGCCGTTGTAGAAAGTCACCCAGTGTACTCATACGCAAATACTCCTTGAAGATTCTCGATTAAATAGCGCGCGTCGAAGCCCCCTCCCTACGCGGCTCCTCGTGCCCTAGAAATGTCTATGGATCACCCGTATGGCAATCTCCAATCGTACAATGGAGTGTAAACCACTCTGGTCGCGACAATCCGCATGGATACCCATGTTCGCGGACGTGGCGTCATGGTAACAAGTCGTCGCGCCCACCATCCCGCATCGATGTTGCCGCACGGACGCGCGCACAATATCGTCTGATCAGCACCCAATCCCCCGCAACAACACGTGCGCCATCGAGAGGAACGGCTTCTCCGGCTCGCCGATCCCCTCCAAAACCTCGATCGCCTCACGCAGAGCACGGCACACATCGTCGCGCTGGTGCATCGGATGATCGCGATCACGGGCCGAGATAATCGCACGGACCCGGTATATCCGCGCTATCGCGGCGCGACGATAGCGTCCAAGCCCCGCCGCATCGAAGATCGACAGCGCATCGGAGGCGTGCTTGGCAGCAGCGGGATGATCACCGCTCAGATACGCCCACAACGAGAGGCGCACCAGCGCGTTCGCGGTTGTGGGATGCTTCGCGCCGAGCAACCCCAACAGGACTTCATGCGCGCGCCGAAGCAACACGCCGGCGTCGCGCAAGCTCTCCGGATGCGGCGCCTCGCCGATCGCGCACAGCAACTCACCGAGGTTCCCCATGCAGACGGCAGTGTGCAGATGTCGCTCGCCGAGGATGGCCTGAAACGTCGCCAATGCTTCGCGCAGCATCGGAAGGGCCTCCTCATACCGCCCCATCTCGCGCAGCAGTTTCCCGAGATTCTGCCGGATGACCGCGCAATCCGGATGCCGAACGCCGAGCGCCCCCATGTGAATGCGAAGCGCATGGCGGTAGTACTTTACGGCCTGCTCGCATTCGCGACGTTCACCGTGCAAATAAGCAAGGCTGTGGTAGCTATGCCCGGTCTCCAGATGATCCGGGCCCAACGCGCGAAGACGCACTTCCAACGCTTCGAGCAGAAGCTTCAGCGCCCGCTCGCGCTCCCGCATCACGTGCAACAGCATCCCCCACTCCGTCTTCAACAACGCAAGCTCCGGATGCTCCGGTCCGAGCAATCGCTCGGCCAGATCGACGGCCTCGGCGAGGCTCGCGCTTGCCTCCTCCATCTTCCCATCGTCACGCAACGGCATCGCCAACATCTTCAGTGCGTCGGCATAATGGACACTCCGGCGAGCACCGGCCCCCTCGAGCCCATGCAGCGCACGGC
>CAZJYH010000211.1:0-5301 GCA_964549365.1 uncultured Alphaproteobacteria bacterium | reverse complement strand
AGAAGGTATCCGAGGCTCACGAGACTCCGAATGGTCTCCGGGTGCGTCGCTCCGAATGCCCGTTCCTGATACGTAAGCACGCGGCGCACCATCTCATCCGCACGATCGAACTCGCCGCTCTCGATCAGCAGTGCGGCATGGCGCCCCAGTGCAGCCATCGTCTCCGCACTCTCGGCACCGTGTTGAGCCGTGAGGATTGCAACAGCTTGGCCGCACGTCCGTGTCGCCTCCGTGAGCTCACCGGCCGTCGCGAGAAAAGTTGCCAAAGCGAGAAGCATCTCGGCACCTTCCGCACGCTTGCTCCGCTTGCGCACCAGCGCCGCAACCTCGTCCCGGTACTCCATTCCGATCGAACGCGAACCAAGCGCCCACCAATACTCCAACAATTCGTACTGCATCTCCCCCAACACGAGTTGGTGCACCATCGCGATCCCGCCGATGCATGACTTCAGACGATCCGGATCGGACGCCAGCAACCACTGCCTCGGCTCCTCCCTTGCCCGGCGCGGGCCGTTCTCCGAGGCGGCGAAATACTCGCCGAGGCTGTGGTGTAGATCTCGCCATTCAGCATCATCCAGATAGCGACCCCGAACGACGGCGCGCAGAACGCCGCCACCGATCGAGAGCGCATCGTCGAGCCGCACGAAATACAGTTCCAACCGTTCAACGAGATCGTCGAGAAAGGGGAGGTCCGTGCCGACCAGCGTTCGAAGCTCGTCGGGTCGGAACCCCGAACGCGCGGCGGCGAGCACTGTCAAAATCGAGGACACACCGTCCTTCCCATGGTCGGCCTCCAATCCCTCAAGTACACGGTTCACCAGATCCGTGAGATCCCTGAGCCCACTGTACAACTCCACGGAGCGGATGTCGGCCCCCATCGCCTGCAGGCGGAGTACCTCACGCACGGTGGTGCCGAGGATCAACGGATTGCCGAAGAGTGGGTCGTCCTGCACGGCGCGCTCGAATGCAGACGAAAGGCGTTGATCCGCGGCGACGCTCCTGACGACGACAAGGCGCTCGCTCGGCTCCAACGGTTCCACGGGCACGATCCGCCAGCCACGCGCCTCGAGCGCGTCGGCTACCGCTCCGGGCCCGGCGGTGACGATCAATCGAACATTGGGCGGGAAATAGCACGGCAACCACGCCAACGCATCCTCGACCGTCTCGAGCGGCCCGACCTGCGTCAGATGGTCGAGCCCATCGATGATCAACACCAGTTGCTCGCCGTGAACACGAGCCAACCATTCGGGGAGTTTGCCGACGAGCCCAGCGGGGTCGTCCGCGACAGGTGCGTTGATACGATATCGATCGCTCAAGGCGGTCGTGACGGCGTGCACGATCGGCAACGGCCCTTCCGGTACCGAAGGCGTCTCGGCGTAGAAGTCCAGAATAAACACATTGCCTGAACGCGGACGCCCGGCCAGATGCGCCGCCAGCGCACTCTTGCCCGCCCCCGACTCGCCGACGATCACCACCGGAGCACCCCCCTCCGCGATGTATGCATCGAGCGTTGCTACGGTCGGCGGATGTTCGAGATATCTGCGGCGAGCCTGTTCCGCAAATCGCCGGTGGGCATCCATGAATCGAAGCTGCATACGGTTCCTCCCGGTGCTTACCGAATCATATAGTCAGAGTTCACGATCACGGGCGTCGCAACGGCCGGTGCGGGACGTGTCCGTGCACCGCGCGACAGTGGGGTGATCAACGCGAGGAATAGCTGTGGTACCGTTCAGCGGGACGCCGTAGCAGCGGCAATCTCCATGCCCGCATGAAAGGGCGTCAAAGTATGGCGGCGTCCGATACGATCCCACGAAAAGCAAGGGCTGTCGTAGAGAAGTCGTAGGTAGATAGGTGTGTCAGTCGAATTGTCGGCCCAGTGGAGTGTCGTAGTGATGTCGTAGGTAACTCGACGTAGCGGTGCAATATGTTGCGCTCGTTGAAGGCACGGCAGCGGCGCATGCTACACGCCGATCTCACGCATCGCAGCCGGAAAACACGTGACGACGAATAGACTCATCTCAACGCTCATCATTCGACCTGCCGACGCATCGTCGCGGATGAGTACACCATAAACACCTTGAGGTATACCATGGCTGACCCGGACCTCCAGCTTCATGCGATCGTGAAGAACCTCGACTCCCGCGATCTCCCGCTCCACACCATCTACAAACTCTCCTCGGGCGACGTCACCGCCACATACCCGACACATGGGAGTTATTGGCACGACATCGTCCCCGACACGCAATCGACGGACGGTGTCTACATCCACGGCAACTGGGTGCCGTACGGATCCTATCGAAAGATGATCACGCTGCCGGCATCGGGAGCACAGGCACACGTTTCGTACGTGTACTCAAATGCTATCCCCGAGTATCCCGGTCGGGTTGCGTACTGGCTGATCATCGACGACATGTAACCACGTTGACGCATCGATGGAGCGATCGTCGCCGGCGGTCGCTCCATCGCGAACCGGATACCCGCATGGTCCGGCCGTTTCGCCGGGTCGTGCGGAACCACCCACGCGTATCGTAACCCCCTGACCGATTCATGGAGTTCCTCATATGAAATTCGTTCGAGCCTTCAACGCTGTCGTCGTTCCGGCGCTTCCGGCCCTGGTCATTTTGCTCTCCTCGTGCTGTTCGAATCCCGGACAGCAGAGTAAGCCTGATGAACACCCTCCGCCGTCGAGAGATGCCCCGAAGCTGTTGGAGTCCGATTGCTTTCCCGGCGTACATGTCCGCGCGTTGCCGATGACGCAGGAGGAGATATTCAGCGTCAGTATGAATTTCCCCGACTCGGTGCCCACATATACCACGGACAATTACCCGTGGCTTCGATTCGACCCAAAGGATCCGAGAAAATGGCGGGCGTACATGTGGGCCGTGTTGAAGTATGCCTACGATGGGAACATTGCGTTCGATTGGCGCTCCGAGAAGAGCAAATCACGGTGGTTTCATGCGCCGTGGATGCACCGACGATATCGATGGGATACGACAGGAGATTCGCTGAGAGATTCGAGCGGCTACGGGGGACGAGAATGGGTGCACGGGATGACCGTCGAGCGCCCGGGCGAACTCTCCGAATTGGATACGGCCCTACACGACGACACGACACCTACGCAGACATGGGCGGTCAGCCTGTACAACGAGGCGGGAGGATATGCGCTCGGCCGGGCATGGCGCAACCTGTGCAGCGGGAAAAACACTGAGACCGTGCTGTTCCCGCCGGGAACCGTTGCGATCAAGTTGCTCTTCACGACGGCTGACCCGCAGAAGGTCACGTATCTGCGTGACGGCCCGGAATGGGAGGCCAACATCGACAGCGCATCGCCAGACAAACGGACCCGCTTACATCTGCTGCAGATCGACATCGCCGTTCGCGACCCACGTGTCGACGATGCCACCGGCTGGGTGTTCGGCACGTTCATGACGCGCGGGGACCTACCCATCAACACTTCCGTCTGGGGTGACACCGTTTCGGTCGATCCGAACATCCTACGATGGTGCCGCGTTCGTCCTCTCGGCCTTGCGTGGGGTAACGACACCGCCGCGGCAATGGCAGATCCTCCTGTTCCGGCGACCCGAGATCAGTTCATCGATCTCGGTCTCAGCGGCCGCGTGCGGAAACAGCTGGGGTGGATGGGGCGATTGAACGGTCCGGCCGACAATCCGAACGCCTCATGTGTTGGGTGTCACGGGCTCGCGCAACGACCGTCCGATGGGACGAAAACCTTCGCATCGGCATCGAGCCCCTTCATCACGAAAAGGCCGGACACGCTTGGAATGTACTTCCGCACGAATCGTAAGACCAACGTCGCTCAGGCCTCGGGCTACATCAGCCTCGACTACTCGCTTCAGCTCCAGACCGGCATCGCGAACTACTGGAACTATCGCAAACATCTGGCCAAGCTGCAGCGCGCGCACAGAGACAGCAATGATGCCGCGCGCGATCGCACTTCACAACCGTTCAATTCCATCGATCGGTGAGCACACGACAGTCGGTTCGATGACATAGTTCGACAACCAAAGTTGGCAACCATTCACTCTTTCTCAGGAGACACACTCATGCAGGATCTCAACGATTCTCCCATCACCATCAACGGCCGTATGTTCGCGTCGCGTCACGACTTCGCGCGCACGGGACGTGGCTGCGCCACGGCGCATCCCAACCACTATGAAATCGCCCGCAACGACGAACGGATGCGAACAGCACGAGCCCGGATGCGAGCCGTGGAACGCATCGTGATCGATGTACAGTTCATCCACATTACCGACGGCAACGAAGGAAGGATCACCGAGCAGCAACGGCTGGACCAGGTGGACGTTCTCAACCGTGCGCTCGCACCGGCCGGAGTGTTGTTCACCTACAACCCGGCACAGGTGAAGGCGGTGGACAACGCCGCATGGTTCGGCATGGACTACAACAGCGCCGAGGAACACCAGGCAAAGAACGCGTTGCATGCCAGCCCCGAGCGGCATCTGAACTTCTACACCGCGGGCATCACCGGCGGTCTGCTCGGCTGGGCGACATTCCCATGGGATCTCACCGGCGACCGCGACCGCGACGGCGTGGTGATTCTGCACGAATCGCTCCCAGGAGGAACGGCGGCACCGTACAATCTGGGCAATACTGCCGTGCATGAAGTCTGTCACTGGCTCGGACTGTTCCATACGTTCCAGGGAGGCTGCGATGCGTTCGGCGATCACGTCGGCGACACACCGGCGCACAAGAGCCCCGACACCGGCAGGCCGGCCGACGGCACGCTCACGAAGTGCAACGGCGGCGACTCACCCATCCACAACTACATGAACTATGTGGACGACGACTGGATGACGGAACTGACGGCCGGGCAGATCCAGCGGATCAGGGAATACGTTGCGGAATATCGGCCGGGGTTTGTTGCCTGAATCGATCTTATCGCCGGAGGTGTGCTCGTATTTTGGGACACGTTGAGCTTGCTAGAATGTCGGCACCGACGCATGCGAGACAATCATCCTCCTACGCCAATCCATTTTATATCATCAACGGAGTACGCACCATGAAAGACGATGGAGCCGCGAACGCATCGACCAATACCCTGGTGGACCACGTGACACGCTGGCTTCTGGTGGTGATCGCCATCGCCGCGGCGCTCGCGGGAGCGTGGCGAGCGGTCGCGACCGACACAACGGTCGTCGTCCGGCTGGACGCCACCACGCTCACCTACTTCGCGGTGGCGGCCGCCTTGTTACTGCTGCGCGAGGTGAAGTCCCTGGCATTCGGCGACCTGAAACTGGAGTTCGAGCGGACGAAGAAAGTCGC
>CAZJYH010000210.1:0-8016 GCA_964549365.1 uncultured Alphaproteobacteria bacterium | reverse complement strand
AGTCGATTCCTGCCGACCGTGGTGGTGGCCGACGCGCTGCGGAAGCTGGACATCCCGTTCGACCCGTAGAAGCTCGCCGAACTGCCGAAGATGGTCAACCGGGGCTTCAACAGGCTGTACGGCATGCAGCACGAGGACGGCGGCTGGGGCTGGTGGGAGCACGACAATACGAACCCGTTCATGACGGCGTATGTGGTGTACGGCCTGACGATCGCCGAACGCGCCGGCTACGACGTGGACGACAATCGCTACGAGAGCGGCGTGCGCTCGCTGAAGGAGCAGATCGCCGCGCGGCCCGCCGGCGGCGGACTCGGCGGCGCCGACCGCATGCTGCACCCGACCACCGAAGCGTACATGCTCTTCGTTGCGTCGTTCGTGGAGCAGGGGAAGCCGAACAAGGATCTCCGCGCGCGCATCACCGCACTGGCGGCGCGCCCCGAGGTCAACAGCTATGCGACGGCGCTTCTTGCCCTCGCCGCGGAGAATCAGAAGGATCGCGCCACCGCGACGCGGCTGGTGGACAAGCTGGTCGCGGCCGCCGAGGTCACCGAGACCACGGCCCGCTGGCCCGGCAAGAGCTGGCACTACAACTGGGAGGACGATGTCGTCGAGACGTCGGCTTTCGCGGTGAAGGCGATCCTTCAGTTGAAGGGGGAGACGCCGCTGGCCGTGAAGGGAACGCAGTGGCTGCTCGGACAGAAGATTGGTGACATGTGGGGGAATACGCGCCAGACCGCGATGGTGGTGTTCGCGCTCTCGGACTATATCAAGTCCTCCGGCCAGCTGTCGCCGGACTACAACGTGGCGGTGAAGGTGAACGGCCGCCAGTTGTACACGCGGCACGTGACCGGCGCCGACGTGTTCGTCCCGGAACAGCGCGTGAAGCTGCCGGCCACGGGGCTGGTGCAGGGGAACAACGTGGTGACCATCGAGAAGAGCGGCACGGGGAAACTGTACACCTCGGCGCGCCTGCTCTATTACGCCACGGGCCCGGCTCTGCGGACGTCGAGCGCCGGTTTCAAGGTGACGCGCGAGTACTACACGCTCAACAAGCAGCGCCGTGGCGATGTCTTCGTCTACACGAAGGAACCGTTCCGCGGCACGGTGAAGTCCGGCGAGGAGCTGTTCGTGAAGGTGCGGGTGGTTCCCGATCGGCGTTACGAATACTTCATGCTCGAGGATCCGTTGCCGGCCGGTTGCGAGGTGGTGGAGAACACGAACGGCTACACGATCGCCGGTGAGCCGGAATATGACGAGGCCGCCCGAAAGAAGCGCGGAGAGTGGGTCTGGGGCTGGTGGTATGCCGACAAGAACGTGCGCGACGAGAAGGTGACGTTCTTCGCGAACGAGATCGCTCAAAGGCCGTACGAATTCAGTTACGTGCTGCGCGCGCAGATCCCGGGCACCTACCAGGTGATGCCCTCGGTGGCGGCGCTGATGTACTACACGGAAGTGCGCGGCAACGGCGATGCGCTGAGCATGACGATCACGCCCTGATCCCGCGGGCGGCCGGCCCGCGGAGCGCAATCGGTTGTGCTTTTTTCATCCGAAGCGTGCCGTTCGATAATCGAGCGGCACGCTTTTTCGTCTTCCCACCGGTCGACGATCGGCGGGCCTGGGCTTGATGTTCAATTCCCTTTCGCCGATCTTCGCATTCGGTCGGCCCCACCGTGCCGATCTCACGCGGGCGCCCGTGAACAGACGGCCCGGAGCCCGAAAATTTCCTCCCAACGCAGCGCGGCAACGATCGCCGCGCCCCGAGACGCCGATGACTACCGAACGAACAACCGAGGCATGGATTCCCGCCTGCGACTTGTGCGGAAGCCTGCGGCATGCCGTGTTGACTCGAACGGCCACGGCAACGATCCGCCGCTGCCGCGACTGCGGCCTGATCGGCGTCGAACATCTCGCCGACGCGGGCACGGCATACGGCGCGACGATCTCGGACGAGATGATCTGCGAGGAGCTGCAACGGTATGGTGGTGGGCGCGCCGTGCTGGTGATCGGAGCTCCGTCAGAAGCGGTTGTATCGGCGGCGCGTGAGGCCGGTGCCGCCCTGACGGCGTTGCTGCCGCCCGGCCAGGCGGCCCCGGCCGGCATCAATGCGCGCGGAGCATCGCTGGAGTCCGCCGTGTTCCCGCCGGATTCCTTCCACCTCATCATCGTTCCGCGTGGGCTCGATGGGCTCGGATCGCCTTCGCTCGTGTTCGACCGCGCGCGTCTCTGGCTCGTGCCCGGAGGGCGCCTGCTTGCCGGAGCGCTGAACTACGACGGGCTCCCGGCTCGCCTTCGACGGCGCTCGTGGCTGCAACGCTATGCGCCGACCGCCGAGCACATGTTTACACCGTCGGTGCTGCGGGATTACGCGCGCCGCTTCGGCTTCCAGGTCTCCTCCATCCGATCGCGCGCCCATACACGCGATGTGGCCGCCGCGATGCTTCGGAACCCGGCGCCCAACTGGGCCGCCGAGATGGCCGTAGCCCCGATCGCGCTCGCTGCGTCGGCATTCGGCATGGGCATCATGATCGTGGCGGAGATGCGACGCGAACAACTCGTGACCCGCCCACTGCTCCGTTCGGCGGAGGAAGCAGCCGAGGCCGCCCCCGGTCTCGCTCCCGCGCTCTACACGGGAGTGCAGATGCGGGAGGAGATCCGGCTGAGCACCGCAGATTGACGGGCGGGCGTCGTCCCGATAGTTGTCGCGGAGTTGCCGCCGCGCCCCGGAGCCCCCCCCCACGCGGAAGCGCCGGTGCTCCGGTTGTACCGGAGCACCGCGGCACAGATCTCACCACTGCGGCATGGAATCCAACAGAACACGGCATACGCCGATACGCCACCGCGACGGCATCTATCGCGTCACGATAATCGGACGCACCGACTGGTGTCCTTCGGCGCGTACACGAACGAAGTACGTGCCCGCCGCCAGCTGCGTCAGATTCAACCGCACCTCCGAACGCCCCGCTTCCACCAGCTTCGCAACGGTCGGCATCACCGAGCGCCCGGTAAGGTCCAGCGCGTCAACGCTCACCTCCGCGCTCCGGCTCAACAGCACTTCGACGCTCACGTCGCCGTCGCGGGTCGGATTCGGGCGCACCGCAACGGACATCCCGTCGACAGCCGTCGGAGCATCGACGCCCGACGACGGCGCGATCGCCCACACCTTGCCGGAGCGATCGGAGGAGACCGAGAGCAGATGCCCCCCGTCGTAGCTGAATGAAAGCGCGTTGATCTGCGCCGCATGCCCGATGAGCGTCTGCTGCACTTCGGCGGTCAGGATGTCGGCAACGTAGATCTTGGCGTCGCTCGTCCCGGTGGCGATCAGGCGCCCGTCGCGCGAGGTGGCCGCCGCCGAGATGATCGTCCCCGGCGTCGTGATGGTCCGCGCCTCCGCGCCGGTGGTCGCGTTGAGAATCACGATATCCCCATAGACCACCACCACCGCCGTATCGAGCGCCGTGAAATGTGCCGCATGGTAGGCATCCCAGAGCAACCCTTCGGAGACACCGATGCGGGCCTGCATCAGGCGCTGCCCGGTCATCGTGCTCCACACCCTCACGGTGCTGTCGGAGCCGGTTGTGACGATGCGCGCGCCGTCGGAGCTGAAGCGGACGGTGGTGCGGGGGCTCGCGCTCGCATGCGCGGCGATCGCCTGCAGCAACGTCCAGTCGGATGTGGAGTACAGAAAGGCGGAGTCGCCGCGGGTGACGGCTACCATATTGCCGTCCGGGCTGTATTGCACGTCCCCGGCTCCGAACGCCTCGTTCACCACGATCTGCCTGGTGCCGATGTCGAGGTTGGAAATCTGATACAGGCCGTTCGTCGTAAGTACGAGAACACGACGGCCGTCCGGGTGCAGCGCAACGCCCTCGATCCTCCCGTTCAATGCGTCGGGATAGTGAAAACAGCGGCACAGCTCCGTGCCGGTCTCCGGATCCCAGACGACGGCATCGAGCGCGGTCGCGGTCAGTACCGTGTTGCCGGGGAGGCCATACTCGGCGAAGAGCATGAGATAGTTGTCCTGATAGGTGATCGGTTCGGCGGCCGACGTCTGCGACCGAAGCACGGCCGGAGCCAGAATGACGACGAGGAGGAAGAGCGTACGGGGTATCATGGCGTCATGTTGGAGAATGATTGGAGGAACTGTTCGGAGTCACCCACCGCCGTTGGGCGCTACGGAATCGGTGCGCATGCACGACCGGGGAAAGGACAGGTGAAGGATCGCCTCGGTTTGAACACCGAACGAACCGACGGAGAATTCGGCGAACGCGCGGGAATCGAACAGCTGGGCCTGAAAACGAAAAAGGAGGGCGAGCGCCCTCCTTTCGTACGATGTTCACTGGAGTATGGCAGATGCAGCGATCAATCGCGATCACGCGAGCCGCGCATCTCCTCCTCGGTCATGGCCGGCACCTGGCTCTCCGGAACCGGCTGACGGGTCAGACGTTCCTGACGTGCCCGCTCCGTCGCCGCCTTTGCCCACTCCATCAAAGGGGTGGTCGGCGGACGCTTCACGGAGAAGATCACCGATACCATCTTCACAGAACCGGCGAAACCGGCCTGGATAAGCTTGCTGTGCGCATTCGGCTTGGTCTTGGCTTCCAACGAGGTGGCTGCCAGCAGCATGAGTGCGCTCAAAACCGTACAAACGAATCGTGTCCTAATCACTGCGTTTATCCTTACAGTAATGCTGAAGTCGATTGAGTTGGACCTCAAATCGCGCTAGCTTGGACCTCGATTGTTGCCGGTGGCTTTTCATCCACTGACAAGCAAACATACGGCAACATGCCGGATGCAAATGTAACGATGCGTTTCTCCGGTGCGACGTGCCGACCGGGCGCCGAGGCAGCCATGCTCCCTCAAGGACACCGCGACGGGTTCACGGTTACAGTGCGCACCGGGATTGGCGAAAACTCCCGGCCGCCGGCGGCGCCTCCGGTTCTGTCACGTATCCCCCCGCCTATTCCTTCTTTTTGCGCGGTGCCGCCCTCTTCTTGGCCGGCTTCTTCTCCGGCGGGTTCGCCGCGCGTTCGGCGAGCAGACGCACCGCCTCTTCCAACGGGATCTCGTCCACCGACGTGCTCTTCGGAACCGGGGCGTTGATCTCGCCGTGCTTCACGTACGGGCCGTATCGCCCAACGTAGGCCTCGACAGGCTCGCCGTCGGCCGGGTGGGGCCCGATGATCCGCACCAGGCCGCGCTTTCCGGCGCCGAGCTTCTTCATCTCGAACAGCTCCAGCGCTCGTTCGAGTGAGACGGCGAGCACGTCGTCGGTGGACTTCAGCGAGGCGAACTCGCCGTTGTGCATGACGTACGGACCGAACCGCCCGATCGCCGCCTTGATCTCCTTGCCGGATTCCGGGTGCTCCCCCAACGTACGGGGGAGCCCCACCAGCCCGATCGCCTGCTCGACGGTGATGTTCTCCGGCGTGATCCCCTTCGGCAGCGACGTCCGCACCACCTTGCCGTTCTTCCCGTCGGCCTCATCGCCAAGCTGAACGTAGGGCCCGTACGGTCCAACGCGAAGATAGATCGGCTCGTCGGTTTCGGGATGGCGTCCGAGGGCCTCGGCCCCGCCGAGCTTCTGCTTGATGATCTTCTCCGCCTCCTCGTTCGTCAGATCGGCCGGCGCCACCGTCTCCGGCAACGATGCCTTGATCGTCTCGCCGTCCGCCTCCTTTTCGAGGTACGCGCCGAAACGTCCCACCCGCACGTCGACGTCGAGATCGGCGAAGCGGATGGTGCAGGCAGCGCGCGCGTCGATGTTCTCCTCGCGTGCCTTCACCTGATCCTCCAACCCGTCGGCGCCCTGGTAGAAGTGCTCCAGATACGGAAGCCACTCCGCATCACCGGAGGCGATGTCGTCGAGCGTCTGCTCCATCTGCGCGGTGAAGCTCAGATTCACCAGCTGCGGGAAGTGTTGTTCGAGCAGGCCGATCACGGCGAAGGCGGTGAACGTGGGAACCAGCTGCTGCCCGTTCTTGCGCACGTAGCCGCGATCCTGAATCGTGTCGATGATCGCGGCGTAGGTGCTCGGTCGGCCGATCCCCTCCTTCTCCAGTCCCTGCACCAACGCGGCCTCGCTGTAGCGCGCCGGCGGCTTCGTCTCGTGACGCACCGTCTCGAGCCGCCCGCAGCGCAGTTCCTCACCGGACTTCAGCGGCGGCAGCGGCGCATCACGATCCTCGATCGCGGCCTCGGGATCGTCGGAGCCTTCCACGTACGCGCGGAAGAAGCCCGGGAACTCCACGCGTCGGCCGTTGGCACGGAAGACCGCGTCGGCGGCGTGGATCATCACCGTCGCGAAACGCAGGCGCGCCTCGGCCATCTGCGTGGCCATCGTCCGCTTCCATATCAGGTCGTACACGGCGGCATCGGGGCCGTCGAGCCCCAGGTCCGCAGCGGTCGGCATCTTCGTTCCAGCCGGGCGAATGGCCTCGTGCGCCTCCTGCGCCCCCTTGCTCTTGGTCGTGAATTTGCGGGGCGACGGGCTGAGGTACTCCTTGCCGTACTTGCTCTCGACGGCCGAACGGGCCGCGTCGATCGCCTGCTCCGACAGGTTCACCGAGTCGGTTCGCATGTACGTGATCAAGCCCTGCTCATACAATTTCTGCGCCACGCGCATGGTCTGCTGCGCGCTCAGGCCCAGCTTGCGGTTCGCCTCCTGCTGAAGCGTGGAGGTGGTGAACGGCGGATACGGCCGGCGCACCTCCTCCTTCTCCTCCACGTCGCCGACACGCCAGGATGCGTCGCGCAGCCGGTCGCGCAGCGCTTCGGCGGCCGCCTGATCAAGCACGATCACCTCGCGCCCGGCGGCCAGCACGCCGGTGGCCGGGTCGAAGTCGCGCCCGGAGGCAAGCTTTCGCTCACCGAGCGTGGTAAGCACCGCGTCGAACTCCGCCCCCGCGCCGATCAGCTTGGCAAGCGAAGCTTTCAGGTCCCAATACGCGGCGGTACGGAACGCTCGCCGCTCACGCTCGCGTATCACCAGAATGCGCACCGCCACCGACTGCACGCGCCCCGCCGACAGACCGCGTGCCACCTTCTTCCAAAGGAGCGGCGAGAGCGTGTAGCCGTACAGACGATCCAGAATGCGCCTCGTCTCCTGCGCGCGCACGAGCTTCGTGTCGATCTGGCGCGGATGCTTCAGCGCGTCGACGATCGCCTCGCGCGTGATCTCGTGAAACACCATGCGGCTGACCGGCACGCGCGGCTTCAGGATCTCCAGCAAATGCCAGCCGATCGACTCCCCCTCACGGTCTTCGTCGGTCGCGATCACCACCTCGTCGGCCCCCTTCATCGCATCCTTCAGGAGCTTCACCACCTTGGCCTTCGCCGACGGTACGACGTACACCGGCTGGAAGCCGTTGGTCACGTCCACACCAAGACGCCCCCACTTCTCCTTCTTCACCGCGGCGGGCACATCGGCCGCCTTGGCGGGAAGATCGCGCACGCTCCCCATCGAGGCCTCCACCTGATAGTCGGGCGGTAGGAACGCCTTGATGGTCCGCGCCTTCGTGGGGGACTCGACGATGACTAGTTTCTTACCCATTCACACTCTGATCGATTCGAGTTGATGTTGCTCACACATTCCGGGTTCGGGGCGCCGCAATCCCACCGCACTGTCCCAGGCACCGCATGCGCTTCCGAAGCCCGCTATCGGCCGATCGGCAGACGAAAGCCGGCGTACAGGCTCCATGTCAGCGCGCGGGCATCCAGACGCTGCGTGATGAAGGCCGCCGCCTCGATGGCGCCCCGGCGGCTTCTGCCGTAGCCGGCGAACAGCGCGCAGCCGGCGCGCCATCCGTGCGCTTCGCGCAGTGTCGTTGCCGGAACGCCTTCACTGCCGGAACTCCCGTACGCGAGATCGACGTTGTAGAACGTCCCGCGAAGACCGCCGTACAAGGTTCCGATCGCGTCGCCGGTGGCGATGTCGCGATCGCCCACCACCTCCGAGAGAATCACACCCGGCTGGAAGCCGTAGACCATTCCACCGGATCGCAGCTCGGAATTGTCCGC
>CAZJYH010000209.1:5267-8041 GCA_964549365.1 uncultured Alphaproteobacteria bacterium | reverse complement strand
CGCGTCGATACGCACGTAGAAGGGCTTGCGATCGCCGACGGGCGCAATGTGGGCCTGCGTGTCGGCGGCTCGATGCTCCCATTTGATGCGGTGATCGTCACGACCGGTGGGATGTCGTACCGCAAGGTGGGGACCACCGGCGACGGCATCCACTGGGGGGCGGCTTCCGGACACGATGTGGAGCGGGTGCGCGCCGCGCTTGCGCCGATCTACGTTCCGACGCCGCCGCCGGCCGAGTGGCAGGGGGTGGCGCTGCGTGACATCCGATGCATGTTGGAGCGCGCCGACGGCATACATCCGTCGTTTGCGCGGCCGGTTGCCTATCCCACGGAGTGGCGTGGCGATCTGCTCCTGACGCATCGCGGCTTGAGCGGGCCGGTGGTGCTGGAGATAAGCCGTGCCGCGGCGCGCCTGCGCGAGGAGGGAGAACGGCCACGCATTTGCGTGGACGTGGTGCCCGATCTCACGCCCGAGGACCTGCGGGAGCGTTGGGAGGAGCGCGCGAACGCCGCCGGGCGAAGCGAGGTGCAGACTTTCGTGGAGAGCTTCGTGCCGCGCGCGTTGGTGCCGTTTCTCCTGCATGATGCCGACGTTCCGATCGGTTGCAGGCTCAGCGACGCGACGCGTACGCAGCGGACCGCGCTTCTCGCTGTCCTGAAACGTTGGTCTCCGGGCGATGTGGGCGAGGTGCCGATCGATCGTGGTGAGGTGACCGCCGGCGGGATCGCGCTGGAGACGGTTTCGCGGACGACGATGGCTTCCCGCCTGGTGGATGGGCTCTATTTTGCCGGGGAGGTGCTCGACGTGGCCGGAAGCGTCGGCGGCTACAATCTCCAGGCTGCGTTCTCCACGGGCTTCGTTGCCGGTCGTGCGGCGGCTCGAGGCCGGCGATAAGGGACGCGGCGGAGCGAGCGCCTGAAAGCCCGACCGTTTCCACAATTCCAGCCAGCAGCATTCGTGCGCGAGATGGAATGAAAAAAAAAACGTAGACAATTAGGGTAGTGTTCTGTATATTCGCGGTGCCAAGGAGGAGTACAAATGGACGTTTACGACGATCTATCCCACCGCTATCTTGAACGCCTCGAGCGTCTGTACACTACAATCGCGATCTGGCTGCAGGGTTCGGGGTTGCGCCTGTCGCGAACGATGATGCCGATGGATGAAGGGGTCGGTGAGCCGTATGACGCCCCGGCGCTGGTGATCGACGGCGCCGAAGGTGAACGGATCGCCACGGTGACCCCCTACGGATGGAACGTCATCGGTGCCGAGGGGCAGGTGCGCATTGTTGGGCCGTACGATACGCGCATCGTGTCGTACTTCATCAACAACGGTCCGAGCCGCGGCGGTGGGCAATCCTCGAACGGCACGGTGTCGGAGCCGTCGCGGCTGTACGTGTTCTCCGGCATCGAGAAACCGGGATGGTATGTGATCTCCGACCCGAAGACCGGCTCGACACGTCCCCTCGATGACGATCTTCTGAGGGAGATTTTCATGCTGGTATCGGATTATGGCGCATAGCTCTCCGCTCGATCCGATCTGGGATAATTATACGACCTCGAACGCCTGCATGGCGATCGCGGAGCGAACGCTTGTCGACCGCGGCACGATTCGGCGGCGCGGTGCCGGCCGCGTGAATTCACCGTCGGCCGGCGAGATCGATCGATCGCGGGAGGAGCTGGAGGGGTTGTTCGTGGTGGCGCTCTGGGCAACGTTCGAACGGAACATCATCGAGTACGTGCAGGCGGGCGCGGTCGCCGGTTCGCACGCGCACCCTCGGGCATTCGTGTCGGCGCTGAACGGGAAGCTTGCGCGCGAAATCGAGTGGTGGCGATTCGACGAGATCCTCGATCTGCTGAAGTCCTTTGTCGACGGCAATCTGATCGGGCAGGTGCGTCAGATCAAGCAACTGCGTGACAGCATCGTTCATCGAAACGCAAGGACCACGAGGCGCCCCGATCCCGGCTACGCCTTCCGCATCCTATCGAGCGTCCTCGACGACGTGCGAGCCGCGGCGTGACGCCGGTGCATCTCCGCACGCACGCGATCGTTGAATCTCATCCTTGACAACCCTCGACCATTCCTCCGTGCCTCGTACGCCTCTATGACCTTTCACGATCTCTTCAAGCTCGACATCTCGATTGCCCGCGACCTCCGCTATGTGGGGGGGGATGATCCGCGGCATCTGCTGGACGTCTACGCGCCGAAGGGTGCGTCCGATGCGCCGGTGGTGCTCTTCTTCTACGGTGGCGGGTGGCGCAGCGGCGACAAGCGCCTGTTCGAACATCTCGGTCGGGCGTTCGCCGCGCGCGGGATCGTGGCCGTCACGGTCAACTATCGATTGACGCCGGCGGTGAAGGCGCCGGCACACGCGCACGATTGCGCGGCGGCGCTGGCCTGGACGGCGGCGAACATCGCGAGCCACGGCGGCGATCCGGGGAAGGTCTTCCTCAGCGGGCATTCGGCCGGTGCGCAGCTGGCCGCGCTGATCACGCTCGACGATCGGCTCGGGGTCGCGGGCGTCGGGCTCGATCGTTCCGTTGTTCGCGGCACGATGATGATCAGCGGCGCCACCGATCTCCGCTTTCATGCCGGGACCACCGTCTACACGAAGGCGGAGTACATCGCCGAGGCGTTCGGGGAGTCCGAGTCGGAGCTGGCGTACTTCTCGCCGGTGAGCTACCTGCGTTCCGGACTTCCTCCATTTCTTATCATTGTCGCCGAGAGCGATCCCGACGGACTGCGCGCGCAGGGGAAGAGCTTTGCCGATCAACTTC
>CAZJYH010000209.1:0-5257 GCA_964549365.1 uncultured Alphaproteobacteria bacterium | reverse complement strand
GGGGCGCGATCACATCTCGATCGTGCGCCGCTTCGGCCCGTCGGACGATCCCACATGCAATGCGATGACGGACTTCATCCGACATTATCAGAACCCCGGTACGGCCATCTGACGCTCGGCGCGCGGATCGACGACCGGTGATCGTTTACATGTACCAAGACACCGAACGATGAAACTGACCGCACGTTTTCTCACGACACGCGCCGGGCTTCTGGCGGTTGTGGTGATGCTCGCCGCCGGGTGCGGCGATTCCAAGACGCCCGCCGACGAGAAAGCCCGGGCTGCATCGGGGGAGAAGCCTTCCGCCCCACTGCAGAAGCGGCCCCCAAACGCGCCCATGCAGATCGATTCCAGCGACGGCGTGCTCACGATCACCGGCAGCGTGCTGGTAAACGGCGTCTGGACGATGAACGACGTGACCGCCTATCTCGACGAGCACGCGAAGGCAGGGAACACGCTCTACGAACTTTCACTGGAGGCGCACGACATCGAAGCCGGGAACCACTTCAAGATCCGGCTGTATCGTGAGGGCTCGCCGATCGACCTGGGCACGTACAGCATCGGCGGGAGCGATCGAAAGATCGAGGCACGGTTCGAGCATTCGGGGGCCGTCTTCTCGTCGCGCCTGCGCGGCTCCGGAACCGTTGTGGTGACGGCGCTCGATGAGAATCGCGTGGCCGGCAAGATCGACCTCGGGATCGCATCGGAGGCGCGAGCCGACACGCTGCAGCGGATCACGGGCGTCTTCGATCAACGCCTCACGAAATGAACGCCCTTTCCGGGCGCAGCACCATGGGGTTGCGCACCGTTTCGGCCGGATGACATCACGCCCCGCATGACGCCGCGGTCGATCCCCGCCGGCAGCCGTGCGGGGCGTTTGTATGTATTCCTGCCTTGTCGCGATGTTCTCGAGATTACGCACGGACAACACCTCCGCAACAATTTCGCAACCTGCCGATAACATGAGCGCAACGGCCCGACGATAGGTTTGAAAGAGTGGGTGATTCACTCCCACACTCTGCCGACCGTTCGCCCAGGGCATCATGGATATCGACACAACGCTCACGCTGCCGCTGGTTCGGGCCACGGCCTCCGGAAACCCCATCGCCCGTGGCGCCAACGCGCTGCTTCGCGGTCTGGTGGAGCGGGTGGTACCGCTCGGCCGGATCAACGATCTGTACCGCCGCGCGGTGGCAAACGACGGCGCCGGAACGTTCTTCGACAAGGCGCTCGACGCGCACGGCGTCTCGGTCGAGATGCGGACGCAGGAGCGAGCGCGCATCCCGGCGTCGGGCGGACTGATCGTGGTGGCGAATCATCCGTTCGGGGCGGTGGAGGGGATGGCCGTTCTCTCGATGATCGGCGGCGTACGCGCGGACGTTCGCGTGCTTGCCAATCACATGCTCGCGATGGTGCCGCCGCTCAGGGAGCATTCGTTCTTCGTTGATCCGTTCGGCGGCTCCGAGGCCGCGCGTTCCAACGTGCGCGCCGTTGCGCAGGCGATCCGGTGGGTGACCTCGGGCGGCGTGCTGGTGATCTTTCCGGCGGGAGAGGTTTCGCATTTTCAGCTCGGTGCGCGCGCGGTCGTCGATCCGAAGTGGAGCAGCTCCGTGGCGCGCATCGTGCGTCGTGCCGGAGCTCCGGTGCTTCCGATCTACTTTCATGGTCGCAACACGGCGCTGTTCCAGACGGCAGGGATGCTGCACCCGCGGCTGCGTACGGTGCTGCTGCCGCGCGAGTTGATGCGCGCCGCCGGAAGGCGCCTGCGCGCGGAGGTTGGGTCGCCGATTCCGTTCTCACGGCTCGGGACGTTGGATGACGATGCGCTGGTGCGCTATCTGCGCGAACGGACGTATCTGCTCGCCCATCGTGCCGATGCGGAGGAGGAGCCGCGGAGGCCGTCGGTTTCACATCCCGTTCCGCTCGCCCCGGAGGAATCGCCGGAGCATGTCTGCGCCGAGCTTGCGCGACTGCCGAAGTGCCGGCAGCTTGTGGTGCACGAGGATTTCACCGTCGTCTTCGCCTCCCACGATCAGATCCCCGCCGCGATGCGTGAGCTGGGGCGTCTGCGCGAGCTGGCGTTCCGTGCCGTCGGCGAAGGAACCGGCGAGGCGACGGATCTCGATGAATACGACGAGCGATATCACCATCTCATCCTCTGGAACCGTGCCGACCGACGGATCGTGGGGGCGTACCGCGTGGGGCAGGCGGACGAGGTGAACCGCCGGCACGGCGTGCGCGGATTGTATACGCGATCACTGTTCCGCTACGACAAGGCATTGCTGGAACGGCTCGGGCCCGCGCTGGAGCTTGGGCGTTCGTTCGTGCATCCGGACTACCAGCGGAGTTACCTGCCGTTGATGTTGTTGTGGCGGGGCATCGGGGAGTACGTCCTGCGCCACCCCCACTACCGTATCCTGTTCGGCGCGGTGAGCATCAGCGACGAGTATACCTCCACGTCGCAGCGGATCATGTCCACGTTCCTGCGGCAGCACACGTACGATCACGGCCTTGGGACGTTGGTGCGGCCGACGCGCGCGCCGGTTGCACGGGGGCACGAGCGTGGCCTGGAGCGATCGTTGCCGCGGCTGGTGCGCACGTTCGACGACGTCGCCGCGCTGGTGCGCGAGCTGGAGCGCGACGAGCGAGGTGTGCCGGTGCTGCTGCGCCAGTATCTGAAGCTCGGGGGGCGACTGCTCGGGCTGAACATCGATCGCCGGTTCAGCAATGTGCTCGACGCGTTGTTGTACGTGGACCTGGTTGCCGCCGAGCGCACGATGCTGGAGCGGTACATGGGGCCGGAGGGTGCGGCCACGTATCTCGAACACCATCGCAGCCGGATGAACGGCGCGTCGTGCCGGTAGCGGCGTCGTGCTGGTAGCGGCGTCGTGCTGGTAGCAGGGCGTACGCACAGAACGCCCGCATGTCGATTTCGTATCTTGGGCGCCCGACTTTCGGGCGTCGGCATCGTGCCGATTCCCCGCACGTTGAACCACGGAGCAGACATGAGTGCCGACGAAACGAAGACCACCGATCGGTCATCCGACCGCCTTCCTGAAGTTTACGCGCTGATCTGGAAGGCAGGCAAGCCGGACGGAGAGTTCGATACGAGCGAGTTCGAGGGACGCATTCCCAGGTTGATGGAATGGCTGCGCAGCCTGTACGCACACGGTCATCTCGTGGCGTGCGGCGGCGGCGGCTTCGAGAACCACATGGGTGGACTCACGCTGATCCGCGCGTCGAGCGTCGAACAGGCGATGGAATTGTCGTCCGGCAGCCCGATGAACGAAATCGGGACGACGGAGGTGATGATCTGGGATGTCTACTACGGCGACCTTGACGAAAAGCGCACGGTGGAGCGGCTGAAGGAAACGCCGGGCACCGGAGGTTGACGCTCCATTGCCGCTCATTCCCCGCGACTGTCCGGTTTGAACGATGGCGGTGAAGCACAGGTCGCGAACGGCCGCACCCCACGAATCGGGCATCACGCGATGCAACATCCGGGCATCTTCCCCGAATGTGGTGCTGCCATGAAAGTCATTCGCGCCGTCGCGTTCGTCCTGCTCGGGTTCGTTCTGTGTTCTTCGGTGGTACGTGGTGGTATTACCGGAACCTGTCGTTGCCGAGCGAGCCGGTGAACGCGTCGATCGTCCCGCGCGATCGCAGCGTTGGGCTGCCGTGGATCCCGATGGTGTGGGCGGCCGATACGCTCTCAGACCGCACGGCAATGTTCCTGCCGATCTACGTGGACACCATCGCGAAGCCGTTCCTTGCGCAGTTCGACCCCTGGACGCCGATCACGGACTTCGAGGATCTCGGACGCTACATCCCGGCCATGAAGGAGAAGGAGCGGACCATCGGCTCGCCGGTACGCTACCAGACGCGGCCGATGAGTTATACGGGCTTCGACGTCCGCATCGGGCGCGGGGCGGTGTACAGGGCGCGGCACATTCCGCTGTACGATCAGATCGAGGTGGACTCGCTGCGGGAGAACGACACCATGTATGACACGCGGGTCGGCAGCCTCGGCTACGACCTGATCGCCGGACGCATCCTGGTGATGGATTCCATACATCACGCATCGCCCTGACCGATAGTCTGCCGCCGGACGTTGAATCGTTGGTGGAGTGGGCCGAGGGCGCGGTTGTGAACCAGTTCCCGATATACCTGCCGATCAGCATCGATGGAGACCGGCGGTTGATGAAGTACGACAACGGCTCTTCCGCGTTCACGATGCTCGCGGAGTTTGCCGACTGGAATTGATGGCGTCGGGAAGATGCCGTGATGGACACGCTGCCGTTGTCGGCATGGGGATGGGAGGGGCATGCGTTGCGAGCGGCAGCGGGTGTGCCGGTCAGCCTCCTCGGTCGCGATGTGTCGGCCTTGCCGATCTGGACGAGCACGCTCGATGCCTCGGCAACGAGTGGAGGTCTGCTGCGTTCGATTCAACGCTTCACCGACACGTATTTCGCCGCAACGTTCGCCGGCCGGCTCGGCAATGAGTACTTCCGCGATGACGTGCTGGTGTTCGACACGCGGCGGAATCGGTTCGGGCGTCTGGTGCATGGCATGCCGTGAAGGCGTGGCGTTGTCGGGCACGTTGGCGGAAACACCGTGCTTCCATGTACGCGCCTCGTGTACGCGCCGCTCTGTTGATTCGTGTTCGTGTTTCCTCTAGCTTCGCCACCTATCGCGCAATACCCCGGTTCGTACACGACACATGGTGAAGCATGAGAACGCCACGTCGCATTCTATTCCCCGCATTGTTCCTGGTCGCGGCAATCGCCTGGCAGGTTGCGCCGCGCGAGTCAGCGCCGCGCGAGACGGCGACGCAGCGCCGAGGCGACGGCGCCGTGGCGCCGGACGGTGCTGCTCGTGGGAATGTCTCGGAGGCGCGTGAGGCCGAAACCCGCCCGGACGAGTGGTTCTTCGCGCAACGAGCGTATCCGTCCGGTCGCGTGGACGCCGAGGCGTATCTGGCCGAGATGCATCGCGCAACGTCCGGGAGGGCCTTGAACAAGGCGGCCGGCTCGGGGGCGTGGGAGATGATCGGACCGACGAACATCGGCGGGCGGATCACCGCGCTCGCGGTGGTGCCCGGGGCGCGCACGACGTATTACGCCGGGACGGCGCACGGCGGCGTGTTTCGTACGCGCGATCGCGGCCTGACGTGGGCTCCGCTCTCGGACGATCAGATGTCGCTTCCGATCGGCGACGTTGCGGTCGACCCGCGCGATTCGAACGTGATCTATGCCGG
>CAZJYH010000208.1:6411-8051 GCA_964549365.1 uncultured Alphaproteobacteria bacterium | reverse complement strand
ATCGTGCAGTTTTATCCCCGAGTTCACCAGATCGTTCTGTTCGGCCGTCAGCGCGACGGGCACGCGACGCTGCGCGTGCAGTATTGGGACGACCGCTATCAGTAGCGCGCAGCAGCTGAGTATATGAAGGTGCGGTTTTCCGGAGCGTGTTTGCATCGCGCAATATGGAAGGGGACGGAATATGAACCCAGGCGCCGGTGAGGTGGCGCAATATACGCCCCTCATGTGTTATTCAGAGGAGTAGAATGCCGCACGGAATCCGGCGTTGGGCCGGGCGCGCGGTGCATCGGAATACTGCACGAATCGTTGCGGCGAGTGTTGTCTCACCCACGCTTTTGCGCTTGCAAAAGTGTGTGACAAAGAGAGATCTTGCCCGACGTCTCGGTGCGCAACTCCGGTACGCACCAGTTATCGAGAGCCCACTCGATAACAGTCCCTTAATTCCTTAAACCCCATTTACCCCGATGATTCATCCGATACGCATGTACCCTCGCTTGCGCCGCCCATTGGTCGTACTGCTGCTTGCGTTTGCGGTCGTTGCGTCCGCCGCCGCGCAGCAGGCCCGCATCACGATCATCGCATTGGCGGACCGGAAGGCGGGTGTGGAATCGCAGCACCTGATGTCCGCTACACACGTAGTGCCGCTCACCGTTGACATGAACGCGTTCCGTTCGGTTGCCGCGAACGATCATCTACTGATCGCCGACGTGCCCCTGTCGCGGGGATTGAAGGTGGATCTGGATCTCCAACAGTACTCGATCTTCGAACCCGATGCACAGTTGACCGTCACGACCGATCACGGCCTGGAGCCGTTGCCGGCCACCACCGCGCGGCTGTACCGTGGAACGGTCGCCGGTTCGCCCAATAGTTGGGCCTTCCTGTCGATCAGCGACAACGACGTGATGGGCTCGATCACCGTCAACGACAAGACGTACCAGATTTCAAGCGACCTGTCGGCACCGCGCCGCGCCGATCAGCTTGCGGCACAGGCGTACCCGCTGGCCGATGTCGCGTACCACGGACAGGCCTGCGGCGTCAACGATCACAACGAGGCCGGGCTTGGCGGCGCGCGCCTCGATGCCGAGATGGAACGTTTCGCACGCTCGCCCCGTCCGCGCTCGACGCAGGCCGACGAGATCCTCTACTCGGTCAAGGGAGCCTTCGAGGCCGACTACGAGTACCTCAACGATCGCTTCGCCGGCGACAAGAAGGCCGCCGGTGATTACGCCGTGCAGATCATCGGGCAGATGAGCGCGATCTACGAGCGCGACCTCGGATGCCAGATCTCCATCAGCTATCTCAACCTGTGGGATACGCGCACGGATCACCCGTACACCGAGACCGCCTCGATGGAGACGGCGCTGTATCAGGCGAACGCGTACTGGAATCAGTCCAAGCCGACCGTCAAGCGCGCCTTCACGCACATCCTCAGCGGCAAGCCGTGGATCAACCCGATCGGCATCGCCTTCCTCGACGTGCTCTGCCCGCCGGGCAACTCCACCGCGTTCAGCCTCATCACGCGTTCGAACCCGGAGCAGGACATGAAGGTGCTCTGCCACGAGACCGGCCACAACTTCGGCTCGAAGCACACGCACTCCTGCTCCTGGAACCCGGAGGTCGATCGCTGCGCCGCGGCCGAG
>CAZJYH010000208.1:0-6401 GCA_964549365.1 uncultured Alphaproteobacteria bacterium | reverse complement strand
GCGCCTGCTTCTCCGCGTCGCAGGTCACGCAGACCCTCGGCACGATCATGAGCTACTGCTCGCAGTCGGAGTTGAAGTTCCACGACAAGGGTATCCCATTTCTGAAGGATATCCTTCTGAAGCGCTCCTGCGTGGAGTTGTCGCGCCGCCTCACCGTGCGGCCGCTGCAGATCTACATCCCGAACGCGGAGGTGAACAAGGCCGTCGACACCACGTTCGAAGCGTTCTTCCAGAACAACAGCCGCCAGGACGTCACGGTCGACTCGATCATCCTTGCCGGAACGAACGTCGGCTCGTTCACACTGGTGGAGCCGACGGCGGCGGATCTTCCGTTCACGCTGAAGGCCGGGCAGTACCGCACCTTCAAGCTGCACTTCCTCTCGACGACGGAGGACCCCTCGCAGGTGACGATGACGATCAAGCACAACGCGCTGCATGCTCCGGTGGTGGTGAACCTGGAGGCCTACGCACGTGAGAAGGCTCCGATCCTCGGCATCATCGGCGGTGGGAACAAGGAGATCGACTTCAAGGTGCACCGCGTCGGCGAGACGGTCGATTCGACGATGAAGAACGTCTTCGCGAACATCGGCACGGCGCTGCTGCGCGCAACGAAGACGGAGATCATCGGACCCGATCGCTTCGAGTTCCAGATGCTGGAAGGCAACGCTCCGTTCGAGATCGAGAGCGGCGCCGCGCGGCGATCGGCGAAATTCCGCTTCGCCCCGACCTCCCCCGGCGACAAGGTTGCCTACCTCCGCATCGAGAGCAACGGCAAGGGGAAGGGGATCGACACGCTCACGCTCCGCGGCAAGGCCAAGGTTGGCCCGCGCCTGACGATGAAGGTCGCCAATTTATCGGTGAACTTCGGGCAGCGTCAGCCGAAGCGCCTGTACGACACGATGTTCGCCGAGTTCTTCCACAACTCCGGCGGCGACAGCATGCAGGTGATCGCGGATCTGGAGGGAGAGAACAAGGATGCGTTCACCGTCAACGTGAACATCATCGATCTGCCGCCGGGTGAGTCCTACGCGCTGCCGATCTCCTTGTACGACTCCACCAACGGCTACAAGAAGGCCTACCTGGTGATCAGCCAGGTCGAGCTGACGGGGAACACGATCTATCGTCGCGATACGGTCTGGCTGCTCGCGCAGATCGGCACGGCGGCGGTTCCGGGTACCGGCGCGAACGTCGCCGGCTTCACCGTGGCGCCGAACCCGGCCAACACCACGGCCGAGATCACGATCGCCCCGAGCGATGCGGAGATCGGCAAGGAGTACACGGTGGTGATCACCGACGCGGCCGGACGCGAAGTGCGCCGCTTCGGCAGCCGCTTCACGTCGGAGGCGACGACGATCAAGCTGAACACGGCGGAGTTGGCGGCCGGCAGGTACTTCCTGCAGCTGACCACGACATCGGGCCAGCGGAATCAGACGCTGACGATCGTACGCTGATCGGGCACGGCACTCCCGAACATGAACGCGCCCGCCTCGGCCACAGCCGGGGCGGGCGGTTCGCTTTCCGTGGTGGCCGTCGGCACGGCGCATCCGCCGTGCGATCGGAGAACGCATGGCCCTCGTCGCCCACCGAACAAAGCCCGTGCTTCTCCTTGCACCTCAGCCCCCGGCATGCTATTCTTGGTGTCGCGATCCCCCGCGCATCCCGCGGCGCAGCACAACCGCGCCGCTCGATCTACCTCGCTCACAAACACTCAACGTCGATGCTTCATCGCTCCATCATCCCACTGTTTGCCGCCGCCGCTCTGGCCGCTATCGTTACCGGTTGCACAAAGGATCCGATCTACCCGGAAAAGACCTTCGTTGTGAAGGCCAATTCGCTCCCCATGCTCGAAGGGGACCAGTACTACGAACTGTGGTTCAGTTATCCCGCCGGCGCCGCGTCGGTGAAGGGGCAGCATCTCGATCACGAGGACGCCGCATACATCAGCGTCGGAAAGTTTCGCGTCGATGCCGGCGGAGCAGTGATCGGGCTCGACGGCGGGGCGGCACGCTTCGCGATCCCCGAGGGGCACAACGCGGCCCTCATCGCCGACGCGGCCGTGACCGTTGAACGCGTAAGCGTTGCGCACACCGAACCGGGGCGCCGCATGCTCACCGGCCCGTTCAGTGGTACGGCGTCGCAGGGGAAGGCAACGTTGGTGCTCGACGACGAGGAGGCGTTCGGCGAAAAGCTCAGCGCCGACTCCACCGGCTGGTGCGTCCTCGATGCGCCGACGAGCGACAACCCGGCCGACAGCGCGAGCGGGATCTGGTTCGTGTCGTTCAAGGAGACGGCGCCGGGGGAGATCGACACGACCGCCGGCCTGGGGCTCGCGCCGCAGCCGCTCGTGGAGGACAATCCGGATTGGACCTACCGCGCATGGCTCACCCGTCGGCAAGGGGTATCCGGCGTGGAGTACATTTCGCTCGGGGCTTTCACGAACCCGGGCGGAGCCGATGCCAACGGACCGGGACCGGGCGCGGGGGCGCTCCCCACACGTTTCCACAAAGCTCCCGGGGAGGATTTCGTGAGCGGCACGCGCCGCGTTCTTGACGACGGCTCGTACGGCATCGTGATCTCGATCGACCCGACGGACTTCAACGCCACGCACCCCCTGATTCCGATCATGACGCTCGATCGAATCCCATCGGGAATCGGCCGCCGAACGCTGATCCGGCTTGGGGCCGCGACGGGCGCGCCGTCGATGGAGGTGACGATTGACCGATAACGGTCGCATTGGGTTCGCGTCGGCGGCGCTGTTGATCGCCGCGTCGTACATCGCGGCTACCGACTAGGTTGCCGCGCAGACCTTCGTGCAGCGGATCGCCCCCTTCACGGTGCTGCGCAACGACGGCACGCCGTACGTGAACCCGTTCAGCGGCGGCCTGGTGCAACCGCGCATCGGCCTGCGCGATGCCGACGGCGACGGCGATCTCGACCTGTTCACACTGAACCCGGACAACCGGCTGCGCCTGTACCGGAACGACGGGGGCCTGACGTTTCGCCGCGTCATCCCCACCCCGTACGGCACACTGCCGAACAGGATCTGGTTCCGTCTTGCGGACATCGACGACGACGGCGACGACGACCTGTTCACCTCCGGCGAGCTGTCGCAGCTGCTGATGTATCGGAACAACGGGACGCCGACGATGCCGGAGTTCGCGACCGTGCCGGACTCGGTGCGGCGCGGCGACACGATCATCTTCACGCAGCAGGAGACGGTCCCGTCGTTTGTCGACATCGACGCCGACGGCGACCTGGATCTGTTCGCCGGAAACACCGACGGCTCGATCTCGTTCTATCGGAACATCGGCACGCGCACGGCGCCGCGATTCACGTTCATCACGGCGAACTACCAGGGCATCCTCGTCATCTCCACCGGCGGCATGCCCGGCAAGGAAGGAGGCGCGCCCCGCACGCCCAGCCATCATGGGGCCAGCGTTCTGGACTTCGCCGACATCGACCGCGACGGCGATCTCGACATCCTCTTCGGGGACTTCTTCACCACGAAGATGCTGCTGTTCCACAACGACGGCACACCGGCCGAGGCACGGTTCGGCATGAACCGGCTGGACACTGCGTTCCGGCCGGACGGCGACGACGTTGTGAGCGAGGGATTCAATCAGCCGGTGAGCGGTGACCTCGAGGGCGACGGCGATCTCGACGTGCTCGTCTCCTCGCTCTATCCGCAGGCGCCGGACCAGCCGATCGTCCTCTACGAGAACGTCACAACCGGAAGCGCCAAGCCGATGGTGATGCGCCGACGCGACCGCGATCTTTCGAGCGAGATCGATCTCGGAACCTTTGCCGCGCCGACGCCGATCCACGACGACCGGCGCGACGGGCTGCTCGTCGGCGCAAACGACGGCACCATCACCTACCTCGCGCGCACCGAGACGAACGGCAGCACCACGCTGCGCACGGCCGGGCGCTACGGGACCATCGGCACGCTCTTCCAGTCGGTCCCGACCGCGGCAGACCTCGACGGCGACGGGAAGGCCGAGGTGATCGTCGGCGACGCCAACGAGGGGCGCATCCGGATGTTCCGATTCGACGGGGATCGGCTGACGAACGCACCGTGGCAGTTGGACACCTTCCGTGTGAACCTCTTCGCGGCCCCCTCGCTGGTCGACGCGGACGGCGACGGTGACGTCGATCTCTTCGTCGGCGCAGGGAACGGGCGGTTCGTCTATTTCGAGAACACGGGCACCCCGGCCGCCCCGCTCTTCGAGCGCAAGCCCGCCCCGGCCCCTTTCGACACGCTGGACGTGGGCTCGAACTCCACGATCGCGTTTGCCGACCTCGACGCCGACGGCAAGCCGGACGCGATCGTCGGTGGGCGCGTTCGTTCCGATGCCCTCGCGGGGTTCGTGCGGGTCTACTTCAATCGCGCCGGAGTGTTTGTCCCGGAGGGGAACGTGGACCTCGCAACCGATCGCGCTCCGGTGCCGGCGTTTCTGCGCCTGCCGGAGGGGGACTGCATCATGGTCGGGACCGCGGCCGGCGGCATGCTCGCGTTCATCGACACCGCGGGCCCACATTCCGACGTGCCGTTCGACGGCGCCGACGGCAGGGCGACCACGGTACGGCTGCGGCCGAATCCGCTCCGCTTCGGTGAACGAATTTTGACGATCGACGGGAACATACCGGCGGGGTGTGCGTCGATACTCGTGTCCGATATTCTCGGCGTTTGCGTTGCCCGCATCGCGACACCGGAATCGTTCGCGACACAGAAGCTGTATCTCCCCGACCTCCCCCCGGGGCTCTATTTCCTGAACGCGGCCGATCGTCCGCTCGGGAGACTTCTCGTGGTTCGGTGAGGGTTCCCGCACGGAACGACGTCTAATCAGCAGCTCAACAGCATTCCGATCCATACGACAATTGATGCCAGGAGGACAACGACGATGATGAGATCAATGATTCCGGCCGTCGCATGCGCGATCGCCGGCATTGCGATGGCCGGCGGCACGGCCCACGCACAGTCCACCGTGACGCCTCGGACCAGCCCCGACAAGCCTCAGATCCGGGTCGAGCGCATGATCCGGGCCTTCGGTGGCGGCAGCTATCTGGGCGTGGTTCCCTCCGATGTGTCGGAGGAGCAGGCGAAGACGCTCGGCATGAGCGATCCGTACGGCGCCGTGCTGGACGACGTGGTGGACAACACCCCGGCGAAGAGCGCCGGGCTGCAGAAGGGGGACGTGGTGGTCTCCTGGAACGGCACGCGCGTCGAGAGCGCCGCGCAGCTGCGCCGGATGGTGGCCGAAACACCGGCGGGACGCACGGTGCGTATCGGGTACATCCGCGCCGGCTCGCGACTCGAGGCCGAGGCAAAGATCGCCGAACACCCGCATCCGACCGGAAGCATGAACGGCGTCATCTCCGACTCGATGATGCGGATGGGCCCCTGGACGAACTTCAAGATGGGCGACATGAAGATGTTCTGCGACACCGCCAAGTGCAAGAACCTCGGCAAGATGATGGAGCAGATGCATGAGCGCCTCGGCAAGAACGGCGGCCGAATGATGATGATGATCACCGGCAACAACGGGCGCATGGGCGTCACGCTGCAGAACCTGACGCCGCAGCTCGCGAAGTACTTCGGCGTGAGCAACGGCTCCGGCGCGCTCGTCGGCTCGGTGGCCGAGAAGTCTGCCGCCGCCGATGCGGGCCTGCAGGCCGGCGACATCGTGCTCGAGATCGACGGGGAGAAGGTGGCGGCGCCCGACGATGCCGTGCGCATCATCAGCGGCAAGCCGAAGGGCGACGTCAAGGTGAAGGTACTCCGCGACAAGCAGGAGCGCACGTTCACGGTGACGCTCAAGGAGAAGGCCGCCCCCTCCAACCCCGAACATCAGATGGATTTCAACGGCCTCTTCGCGCCGTTCGAGAACGGCGAGGCGCGGATCGAGCTGTTCGGCGCCCCCGAGGGAATGTTCCGTGACTTCCAGGAGTTCCCGAACGGCGACTACCTTCATGAGGAGGAGATCGAGGCCCCGCAGCCCGAGAGCGACGGATTCAGCGATCCCAACCTCGGGAGCCTGATCCCGCCGGAGCCTCCGTCGGCCGACGCCCCGAACGTGCGTACGCCGGCGCCTCCCGCCATGCCGCGCGTCCGGATGTTCCACCGCTCGCTCCCGATGCCCCCGACTCCGCCGACGCCCCCCGATGCTCCGGCATCCCTCGGCATCTAGGCATCCGATCCCCGATTCACATCGGACAACGGCCTCGGAGTTCCGGGACCCGCTGAAGAAGATCCAATACGGCGACGGCCATTCCGAGCAGTTCGGAATGGCCGTCGATTTTTGTGCGGGGTCCGATGCTCGACTTTGTGCAATGACATACATCCGCGTATATACCGATGCATCAAGCCAATGACCGGGCAAGCTCAATGGGCACCGTATCGA
>CAZJYH010000207.1:0-8158 GCA_964549365.1 uncultured Alphaproteobacteria bacterium | reverse complement strand
AGGATCCAGGGGCTGAGTACTCAATTTCTACTCTAATGGAGTACTCGTGTGGGGGAGGGTCGTCGTTCCGGCCAAACGGCCCACAATGGCATCAAGTCGTCACACAACGCCCTCTTACCATTGCCGAACCACGATTTGTGAGTAGTATTTGAGTAGACGTTGCGGTTTGGCCTGCGTTAGCTTTGCATCAGTTCTGCTCCATCCGCCGGGCCACGGCGCGGCGACCCCTCATTGTCCAACCATACCGGAGACCCTCCATGCCTGGATCGAACGACCAGTCAGCGTACGAGATCTACGTGATGAACTTCACGGAGCCGGCGAACTTCCCGTTCACCGTTGCGATCTACACCAAGTACGGCTCGCAACCGATCGCTACCATCGATATTACCGGGAACGGCGTCTTCAAGCCATCGGACCTGTACCCGGGGCTCGGCCGGTTCACGATCAGCCTCACGCAGACCAACACATCGGGCGAGCCGATCCTCGAGGAGACGGTGGTGCTGAACGCCAACGACGCGGTGCCGCCGCTGCTCCCGACGTCGAGCCGTTACATTCGCGTGGTGGTCCGGAACGTTCCGATCGTCGGCGAAGGGAATGGCGATGACGATAACGGTGGCGACGACGGTGACGGCGAAGGCCAGAACGAGCAATGATTGTCCTGTCGACGCGCCGCAGGTTCGGCGGTGGCCGTGATTCCTACCCACCGGTACGCCGCTCGAACCGCTGATGACGCATGTGCCGTCGTACGACGGGCAATACGGTCCTTGAAGCCCGTGCAGCAGGCTTCAAGGACCGTCGCATTTTCATCACTGAGGATATTGAACGGCGGTGCGTGCCTCGACGTAGGCCCGTTGGGCCCGCGCACGTCTCAGGATGCCTTCGAAGCGGCGGCCGCGTCGATCTCCGCCAGCAGCGCATAGAGTTCCGCCAGTCGGGGGCGCGTCGACTCCTCGTTCGTGTCGTAGATCTCCAGCGCCCGGATCGCATTCTCACGGGCCGTACGCGCATCTCCACGGCGGTGCGCCGAAAGCGCGATATTCATGTACTGCAGCGCCACGTGCGGATGCATCGCGCCGAGCGCCTTTTCGAGCATCTCCACCGACCGTCGGAACAGCCGCTCGGCCATGGAGAACTCACCGCGATCGCGGTACACGAACGCCAGGCCGCTCATCGTGATCGCCGCGTCGGGGTGGCCCTCCCCAAGCAGCACCGATTGCAGGTCGTAGGCACGGCGGAAGTACCGCTCGGCCTGCACCAGATCGCCGGAATAGTAGTGAATCCGGCCGAGCGAGTAGACCATGATGGCGGTGTCGGCGTTCGGTTCGGTATAGGCCCGCTCGTGGATTTCGAGAGCCCGCTCCATCAACACCACCGCACGAAGCGAATCGGTGCGCGCGATCACGCTGGCCCAGTTGCAGAGCACGCTGGCAACCATCGGATGGTCCGGCCCGAGCGTTCGCTCCCACGTATCGAGCACCTGCTGCGAAAGCTTCTCCGCCCCTTCGTTGTCGCCGCGATCCAGCAACAACGTGGCCACGTTGTTCATGGCGATCGCGGTGTTCGGGTGGTCCATGCCGTATGCGGACTCCCACACCGACAGCGCCCGTCGATAGAGCGACTCCGCATCCTCATACCGCCCCTTCATGTGTAGAACGCCCGCGAGATTGTTGATCGCCGAGCCGAGGTCGTTGCTGCGGGCGCTCGGCGAGCGCTCAATCATCAGCAGAGCCTTGCGGTAGAGCGTTTCGGCCTCGTCGTACTCGCCGCGCTGTTCAAGCACACGTGCCAGATCGCCGATCGTCTGCGCGGTGGCCGAGTGCTCCGGCCCAAGGGTGCGCTCCTGCACCGCCAACGCGGCGCGCAGACACTCCTCCGCCTCGTCGAGATCGCCGCGCGTCAGGAGCAGATTGGCCAGATTGTAGAGCGACTGCGCCGTCTCGGCGTTGTCCCGGCCGAGCAGCTCGGCGCGTATCGCCGCGGCGCGGCGCACGAACGGCAGCGCCTCCTCGAATCGTCCGCAATGGCGCAGGAAGTCCCCCACGGCGCCGAGGATACGGGCAAGATCCAGGCGATCCGGATTTCCCGCCTCGTACCGCTCCACCGCCTGCCGGTAGGCCTCCGCGATGTCGGTTCCAGCGCCGACGGCCAGCCAGTACCCGAGCAGCTCGTATTCCTTGTCCTCACGGATCATCGGAACGAGCAGATCGATGTCGGCGATGCTCTCGCGCAACTCGGACATCCGGCCGGCTTCGAGCAGTTGCCACGGAAGCTCCTCGGCACGTCGTGCGGCGTCCGGCTCATCCTTGAAGTGCCGCGCCAGCATCTCATGGATCCCCACGCGTCCGCCGTCGATGTCGAGATACCGATGTTCCACGGCCCGGCGCAAAGCGTCGTGGAAGAAACGCAGGCGCCCTTCGTTGCGAAGCAGATGGTAATCGAGCGCAGCCAGCAACTCCGTCAGCTCGAGCCGGGAGCACCCGACGATGCGTTCCAGCTCCGGTTCGCTGAGGCCGTAGCGCGCTCCCCAGATGCCGCGCAACACGTCGGTCAAGGGATGCCGCCCGTACTCCTCCTCCAGCCGTTCGAGCAGGCGGATGAACAGATCGTCCAGCGTGGAGGCCGAGAGATACCCCTCCAGATTACGCCCACGTCGATCGGCCGCACCGAACAGGCGAAGCTCCTCCAGTCGTGTGCGAAGGAACAGCGGGTTCGACGAGGAGGCGTCGGCCGCCACGCTCAACACACTCTCCGGCTCGATCTCCGCCTTGCGGTCGGCGAGATAGGTGGTGCTGATCGCGATGCGTTCGTTGACGCTCAACGGCTCCAGACGCACGGCGGGCCAGCGCTCACGCTCCGCGCGCACGGGGACATCGGTGGTGCTGATCACCAACCGGACGCCGGGCGGGATATGCTCCGGAAGCCATTCGAGCATCCGCCCCCCGTCCTCCAACTGGCTGACGCCGTCGACGATCAACACGAGGCCGGCGGCGGAAGCCTTCGCGAGCCAGAAGGGAAACTGCTCGGCAAGTTCCTCGCGACCGGCGGGAATGTCGTCGCCCCCTCCGACTCGTTCGCGGATCTCGAGCGTGATGCGACGCAGCAATTCGGTGCTCGTTCCGGCGGTGGAGACCGCGCCGACGTGATGGGCGATCACGAATCGATCCGGATGGGCACGCCGATACTGCGCCGTCCAGTACGCAACCAGCGCGCTCTTTCCGGAGCCCGGTTCGCCGTGAATCAGAAGTGGTGGATCCTCGGAGCGGACGTGGCGATCGATGCGCTCGACCAGGTGCGGCTTCGGGACATAGACGTGGCGACGCGAGGCGGCGAACGCCTCGTGCGAGCGGCGCTCCAGCTCCAACGGCGAGAGGATGATCCCCTCCGGGATCAAGCGGTTGAGGAGCGCGAGGAGATCGTCGTGCACACGCTGGGCCAGCGTCTCGTCATCGACGAACCCCTCTCGTACGCGCACGCCGCTGGTGCGGATGCTTTGTTTCAGCGCATCGAGCCGCGGGTTCTCCTCGCCCGGCTCGCGATCGCTGAAGTAGAAATAGGAGCGCTCCGGCAGGCCTCGATTGGCGAACACGCCGAGCTTGATCTCCATCTCGAGCAGGCTCTCACCGGCCGCAAGTGATTCGGCCAGGCCGGCATGTCCGGCCACGAAATGCGGATCGGAATCGATGCCGGCCGCGTCGGGGATGGTGCCGTGGCTGGAGCCGATCAAGCCGATCACGTACGGCTGGTACCGCCCGAGCTCTTCGAGGCTCAGACGCAGCAAACGCCCGTGCTCGGCACGTGTCCGCTTCAACCCGCTTCGCAGATCCACGGCCGTGAACTCCACGCCGCGCGAGCGGCAGAGCAGGCGAAGGCTCGGAAACACCTTGCGGGCGAGCAGATCGCGGACGCCCCGCATGCCGCGATCATCGCTCAACACGAACACTCGAAGTTCGCCGCTGTCGCCGTTGCCGTATCCGATGTTCATGCAGGAGGTCGTTCGTGAAGAGTCGGGGGAAGAGGCCTGCCGGACGGCAATTTACAACGAACACCACACGTTCAGGTTATCCCGGTGCCGATTACCGCAGATTCTGCCGACGCGCCGTTCCGCACCGATCATGTCCGGCGCGGCGAGGCATCGCATTGCGATACGATTGGAAACAGACGGGTACCGATGGTATGGTGTGCGGCATGCCGCGCGCGCGGATACACGACGGCTCAGATCGAGGCGAGATGCAGCGCCAGGTTGGAATCCGCGGCAAGTCCCATCTTCTTGCGGAGACGGTATCGATGGTTCTCCACGGTCCGCTCCGAGAGGTAGAGCAGATTGGCGATATCCTTGGTCGCCAGGTTGGCTTTCAGCAGCGCGCAGATCTTCAACTCGGTGGGGGTAAGCTCGGGATATCTCGTCGAAAGGTTGCGGATGAAGTCGCCGTGGAGCTGATCGAGCTGCTCCTCGAACGCCTTCCAGTCGTTCTCGACGTCGCGTGCCGACTCGATCTGATCGATCACGGTCTTCAGCACGGTTCCCCCCTCGGAAGCGTTGGCGGTCACGCTGTCGGCGATCCGCTCCTTCAGCTCATCGAGCAGCGTGTTCTTCTGCACGATCCCCAACGCCATCGCCGTCAATTCCTTCGCCTTCAACTCCACCTCGTTCTGGAGCTGCTCCGCCTTCAACCGATAGATCTCACGTTCACGCTCGGCCTTCTCCAACGCAACGCGCACCTCGATCTCGGCCACGGCCTTCCGCTTCTCCTCCCCCTGCAACTCCTCTCGGATGCGCGCGAACATCTTGTAGTGCTCGAGCGCCTTGTCGGCGGCGCCGAGATCCTCGAATGTGCGCGAGAGCGCCTCGTGAATCTGGAACTGCAGCCGCCGATCGCCGAGGCTCTGCGCAATCTCGAGCGCGCGATCGAGCTCCCCGATCCCGTTCCAATACTCGCCCCGCTTGCGCCGAAGGTTGCCGAGGCCCACGAGCGTGGTGGCATACAGCAGCGGACGGTTCAGCAACTCGGCGATGCCGCGCGCCTTCACGAAATGGTCGATCGCCTCCGGCAGATGCCCTGCACGCTCGTGGATGGTGGCAACGGTGATCAACGCCTCGGTGGTGGCCATCGCATCCCCCAGCCCCTCCTGCACGATCAGCGTCCGCACGGCATACTCGAGCGCGTCGTCCAACTGGTTCTGCGACAGGTACACCGCGCTGATGTTCCCGAGCGCGCGCGCCTGCAGGTAGTTGTTCCCCCCCGCACGGAAGAGCTCGAGCCCACGCGTGAAGAAGTCGAGCGCCTTCTCCATGTCGCCCATCTGTGCGTAGATGAACCCGACGTCCAGATACGTCACGCCCACCGCGTCGTGATCGCCGCTCTGCTCGCGCATGCGAAGCGCCTCGAAATGGTGCTCCAGGCCCGGGACGTACTCGCCGATGTCGGTGTAGACGTTCCCCAGCGCCGTGTGCGCCAGGGCCATCCCCTCGGCATCGTTCTCCCGACGGCTGATCTCCAGACTGTCGCGGTACGACTCGATGGCGCGCGAATAATCGTTGAGGCCCCGCCTCGCGCGGCCAAGCCCAAGCATCACCTCGGCAGCGTCGGCCGGCTCGCCGAGATCGACATACAGACGGCAGGAGACCTGGAGATGCTGGAGCGCCTCGGCGTAACGTGTGGCGGCCAGATCGCACCAACCGAGCTGACGCAGCGCATGCGCCCGCGCGAGCCGGTCGTTCAACGTCTCGGCAAGCTCGAGCGCCTCCACGGCAAGCAGGCGTACGCTCTCGTCATCGCCACGACGCGTGTGCCGCAGCGTCGCGATCAACGACGCAAGCCGATCGCGCTTCTGACCCACGGTGGCCAGCGTTCGCGATGTGTTGTTTGTTGTCTCGGTGTCGGGAGGCATGGAATGGGAGATCTCTGCCATCGGTCAGTTGAGGTCACCGAATGGTCCCCAGCGGCTCGTCTCGGACTGGAGCCTGGGGGGCTTTGAAGGACCGGATCTTCGGCTAGGAAACGCAAGGTTACGTAAAGCGCAGACAAATCTGAAATCGTGGCCTTCGACAGCGATATATCAGTTCGAGGGATAGGGCCCCGTAGGCAAAGTCCGGCCTCCCTGAGAACAGGCCGCCGCAACGTGGCTCGGCGGTTCGAGCATGCCTCGATTGCCATACAGGCGACCGCTCCGCGACCGAGAGATCCTCCGGCCCGAGCGTCGGAGACGCGACCTATCTCCAGGCCTGCGTCGACAACCAGGTATCAAGCGCCGTAGCGCGGCCTCATCGGGGGTGACCGCCCGCCGGCCATGCGAACTGCGATGCCACCCCTTCGGCCGCGCGCATCTTGAAACGAAAGAAGTCCCGACGCGATGGCTAATTTGCGCCGCTCATTCCCGGATGCAACCGTCGGACCCCTGCTTAAACATATCGAGCGTGCCGCTCGGCGCGGATTCCTGCGTCTTCTTGCCGGGCGCGGGCGGGCGCGGCGGGCCGAAGTGCCGGCCTCGCCCACGATGCCGACGCCGGCACGCATCCTGCTGATTCGCAACGATCGCATCGGCGACGCGGTGATCTCGACGCCGTTCATCGAGCTGTTGCGCGGCCGATTCCCGGAGGCCCGCATCGACATCGTGCTCGGGCGCCACAACTCCGCGGTCGCCGAGCTGCTCCCGGAGATCGAGCGCGTCCACATGCTCGGCGCAACCGTCGGTTCGCTGTTGCGTACGGTTCGCTCGATCCGGCGCGAACGGTACGATCTGCTGGTGAATCTTCACGCGAAGGACTCGGCCTCGGCCGCCCTGCTCGTGGCCGCAAGCGCCGCCCGCGTGCGGGTCGGATTCGCGGGCGAGGCCGCGGCCGCCTGCAACGTGGTGGTTCCCGCACCTCCGGCCGCGATGCACATCGTGCCGCTGACGGCGTTGCTCGGCGCGCCGTTCGGTATTCCTCCGATCGTCTCGCCGTCCGCTGCGACGGGAACCGCGACCGCTTCCCCGCGTCTCCTGATTCGGATTCCGACGCATCGCCGCGAATTCGCCGAGCGCGTGATGCCGAGCGTGATCTACGAATGGACAGGGCCCAGGCCCGGTTGTTCCGAGGCCGCAGGCGCGCCGGTCTGCATCAACATCTCCGGCTCCGGGCCCGAGAAGTACTGGGGCCGCGACAACTTCGTGTGGCTGGCCCGCGAGCTTGTTGCCCGAGGCTCCCCCCCGATCATATGCTCCGCTCCGGCCGACGCGGCCGAACGCGACGCGATCGCCGCCGCCGCCGGTGTTCCGTTCATCCCATCGACGGGCTCGCTGGCGGAGTTCGCAGGATGTCTCGAGTGGGCGTCCATTGTCATATCACCCGACACCTCGGTGGTGCATCTTGCCGCAGCGCTCGGAAAGCCTGTGCTCGAGCTCATCGGCTCGGCGCGGGTCGCCGAGGTCTGGGGACCGTGGGGTGTCCCCTCGCGGGTAGTGGGGGGTGACGGGACGATCGCCTCGATCCCGCCGGCCCAGGTTATCGCGGCGTTCGCCGACCTTCGCGCGGCCGTGCTTGCATCCATTCCTTCGTCTGCTTCATGAGCGTCATCCGTCGATTCCTCCCCTTCCTTCGGCCCTATATGCCGCTGATCGTGCTGATGGTGTTGTTGAGCGCCGTCTTATCCGCGCTCAGCACGGCATCGATCGCCGTGATATGGCCGGTGATGAAGGTGATCTTCCCGGACGGCAACGGCGCGGCCTCGGCGATTCCAACGACGCCCGTCGCGGCCACCGGAGGAGTCGAAGGCTGGCTGCTCGGCGTGAAGAACTGGTGCCTGGGCCTGATGCAATCGTCGATCATCCACCCGACGAACAAGCTGATCTCGCTGCGCAATCTGTGCATCCTGGTGATCGGCATCTTCGTGCTGAAGAACATCGTGAAGTACGCCACCAACCTCCTGAACACGATGATCGAGGAGCGGATGATGAAGGACGTGCGCGACACGCTCTTCAGCCGCACGATCGGGCTGTCGATCGACTTCTTCAATCAGAACCGGGCCGGCGAACTGATCTCGGTGGTGACGAACGATGTGGGGACGATGAACGCCGCGCTGACGCCGACGATCGGCACGCTGATCCGCGAGCCGATGCAGGCGTTGCTGATGCTGGTGGGGCTGCTGGCGATCTCCCCGATCCTCACCCTCATCGCGTT
>CAZJYH010000206.1:1840-8178 GCA_964549365.1 uncultured Alphaproteobacteria bacterium | reverse complement strand
CGCAGGAATACCTCAATGCCGGCCAGCGACGGCGGGACCACGTACCGGACAGTGGCCATGATGGGTGACATGCCATGCACTACCGGTACACGATCAGTTGTGCAGGGAAGAATCCCGATGGAGTCCACAAGCGCAATTCGAAGGCTGTCGGAGGAGCGAACGAGTTCGACGCTGAAGGCGAGCAGGTCGTTGGAATGATAGCGATCGCGTTCCTGATAATTCTCAATCGGGTTGAGCCAGAAGAGTTCGCGATACAAGCTGAGAGTATCGCCCGTCGCAAGCGTAAAATCGACAGTGCGGCTGTTGAAATCCAGGACGTCGGAGCTTGCGTTGGCGATGCGCCATGACTTCCAATTCCTGAGCATGATACGTGCTCCGTTCTTCCGGAACTCCGTGATAGTGTACTTGGTCATGCTCGTCGAATCGTTTACGATGCGGTACTCATAGCCGGCGGCGAACCACTCCGCGGGCTCGATGACTCCTGCATTGTTGACCCTGCATAGAATGGTGCCGTCGTCGAGCGTTACCCATTGATCCGGGCGCTCCGTGATCGGGCGGATTGTGATCGGCTGCGCTGATGCAGGCACCGAGAGTGCGAAGGTGGTGAGAAACATCCCGGCGAGCCGACAGGCAACGCCGAGGCAAAAACATCTGCCGGTCATTGGACCGAAACCCTCCATCAAATTCTTAATGGTCGATATGAAGTACCTCCCCACGTTTTCGTTGGTGTCGCGCAGGCATGGTTACTGGGGCGCACAATACATATGTCCAATTCATGTAGGGAGTACATCTTTATGTACCCTCCCAAGGGGAGAATAGGCATGCGCATCGTGAAGCAAAGCTACGGCAATTCGATATCATTGCCAGATAGTATAGTTTGAGTGTGCGATTGTCCCGCGTAGGAGGAGCATGGAGACCGAATGTAGGGTCCATCGTGTGACCGCTCCGTGCCCTGTTTGCAGTGGCTGATCTCGCGTCCCGTCGTACATTCGCGGCTTGCCGCGGGTACCGGCGACACGAAATGAAGCATTGTCCTGAGGTGTTGTTGGTTGACCGGGCGCCCTCGAGTCTCGATCGGGCTTGAGGAGGAAGGCCGCGTGTCATGATGCGGATTGCGCTCACCGGCAAATCGGAATGAACGTATTGCAAACGGAGATCTGGACCATCCTACGCCTGATACAGTGGGGCGCCGACTACTTCAAGCAGAAGGGGGTCGATTCGCCGCGGCTCACCATTGAGCTGCTGCTTGCGCACGTGCTCGGCCTGAAGCGCTTCGATCTCGACATGCAGTTCGACCGCCCGCTCAGCGAGGCGGAGCTTGCGGCGTTGCGTGGGCTGGTGAAGCGGCGCGCGGCGCGCGAGCCGTTGCAGTACATCGTCGGCGAGGCGCATTTCTATCGGCGCGCCTACGAAGTGACCCCGGCGGTGCTGATCCCGCGGCCGGAGACGGAGATTCTGGTGCAGGAGGCGCTGCGGCGCGCGCATGCGATCCGCTGTCTCGACGCCGGCACGGGCTCGGGCTGCATCGGCATCACGATCGCGTTGGAACGGCCCGACACCGAGGTGGTGGCGATCGATTCGTCGGAGGAGGCGCTGGAAGTGGCGCGGCGAAACGCCGAGCGGCACGGCGCCCGCAATATCACGTTCGTGCACGCCGACGTTTTCAACGATGAACAGATGCGCGCGCTCGGTTCGTTCGACGTGCTGGTGAGCAACCCGCCGTATATCTCCGCGGCGGAGATCCGGACGCTGGAGCCGGAGGTGCGCGATCACGAGCCGCGCATCGCCCTGACCGACGGCGACGACGGTCTGGAGTTCTACCGGCGTTTCGTGCAGCTCGCGCCGCGCCTGCTCCGGTATCCGGCGAACGTCTTTCTGGAACTCGGCTACGGGCAGGCGCAACAGGTGGCCACCATGTACCGCAGTGCGGGCTTCGAGGCCGATCTGCTCACCGATCTCGAGAAGGTGCCCCGCATCCTCTGGGGCCGCAAGGTGCGATAGATGAAGGATTGAAGAACGAGGAACGAAACGGGCGAACGTCAGCGGCGGGCATCGATTCGGAATCATCCGTCCCAATCATTCAATCATCTCATGAAAGCAGTGGTGCAGCGCGCCCGCGATGCCTCGGTGAGCGTCGCCGGTGAGGTGGTCGGGAACATCGATCGCGGGGTGGTGGTGCTGCTCGGCGTGGCGCGCGACGACACCGAGGCGCATGCCGACATGCTCGCGCGCAAGGTGGCGGCGCTGCGGCTGTTCCCCGACACGGACGGCGTGCCGAACCTGTCGCTGCTCGATACCGGATTCGGGGCGCTGGTAGTGAGCCAGTTCACGCTGCTGGCCGACACGCGCAAGGGGAACCGTCCGGGCTACACCGATGCGGCTCCGCCGGAACTGGCCGAACGGCTGTACGAACGGTTCGCCGAGGGGCTGCGCGGGCACATCGGCGCCGAACGCGTGGCGACCGGGCGATTCCGCGCGATGATGGACGTGGCGTTCGTCAACGAAGGGCCGTTCACGCTGCTGCTCGAATCGAAAGTTTGAGGCGGGCGATCATGAACCATGTGAGACGATATCTCTGGATGCCGGCCGCGGCGGCCGTGATGGGCCTCTGCCTTGCATCGGCCGATGCCCGCGGTCCGGGGCAGGGATGGGGGCGGTATCGATCGGCGCATATCACGCTGGCGGCTCCGGCCGGGCGTGAGGTGAACGTGTTGCTCAACGAGCTGGAACGTGCGCATGCGGACGTTCGCGCGTTCGGGTTGGGGCTTCCGGCGATGGTGGAGGCCCGATCCTACCCCACGTCGCGGGCGTTCGTTCGCGGCTCCGGCGCAAACCTCTTCAACCTGGCGCTTGCGGTCGGGACGAGGATCCACCTGCAGCCGGTTGCGTTGTTGCTGCGCAGCGGCGAGTTTGCGCGAACGCTCCGACATGAGATGGCACATGTTGCGATGGACGGAGCCGCGCGCCGCGGGCTGCCGCGGTGGATAAACGAGGGGATGGCCATGACGGCGGCGGGGCAGAAAGGGGAGGAGGCGATCCGGTTTCGGACGCTCGGTGCGCTGGAGGACACGTTGGCACGCTCGAGCGACCATGCGCACATTCGCTCGGCCTATGCCACGGCCGAACGCCTCGTTGCCGAATTGGTGCGAGCATACGGTAAGGCGCGGGTGTTGGCGCTGATTCGAGCCACCGCGGCCGGTTCCGGTTTCCAGCGCTCGTTTTCGGCGCTGAGCGGAGAGAACCCGGATCGATGGGGGCGGAAGCGGCTCGGCGCGGGGCCGTGAGTCTTGCAAAATGCAAGGGCGAATGTTCTCGGTTTGTTTTCTTGCAAGACCCTGCGGCTTGGAATATCTTCGATTCCGCAAATTTCGCCCCTTGAAAGTTTGGTACGGAATTCCCAATAGTCATACACAGTCTAACGGAGGCAATCACAACATGCCATCGAAGGTGAAAGAAACGACAGTGGGCGGCATTCAGCTGATCGAACCGCGCGGCGAGTTCGTTGGAGGGGATGAAACCGAGGAGTTGCGCGAGGCGCTGACGGCCGCCGGCGCACAGGGGAGCGGGAAGTTGCTGATTGACCTTGCCGGCGTCACGTATCTGAACTCCACCGCGTTGGGCGTGCTGATAGCCGCGCACACCAACTTCACGAAGCGCGGGGCAGTCATAGGGCTGTGCAATGTCTCCGAGAACATCCGGAACATCTTCGTGATCACGAAGCTCACGCTGGTGTTCTCCATCTACGAGTCGCGCGATGAGGCGCTGCGTGAGATGGCGTAGCCGGATCCGAGTAACTCACGTTGCCGCTTCCGTGTACTTCACGATGCGGTAACGAAAGCCCGCTCCTCGCCGAGCGGTGACATCGAAGCAAACAAACAACGTCGCATAGCTTGATACGCAATCAACTCACTAGGGAGTCCCATGAAAAGCAAGTACTTCGTCATCATCGTCGTAGCGGCATGTCTCGCTGTCGGGTTCGCCATCTTCTTGCTGTGGTTCGGAGCCGGCGCCAACTTCAAGGATGCCGCCAAGACTGAGCCTGCCAACCTTCTCGGCACCGTCTATACGGGTGGTCCGCTGGTTGCTATTCTCGTCGGTCTGACGCTGATGGTGGTAACGTTCATCGTTGAGCGTCTCTTCTCGCTGATCAAGGCGCAGGGCCGCGGCAATCTCGCGGCGTTCATCAAGCGCGTTCAGCAGCAGTTGGTTGCCGGCAACGTCGACGCCGCCATCGACGAGTGCAACAAGCAGCGCGGATCGGCCGCGAACATCATTCGCTCCGGCCTCGATCGCTATCAGCAGGTGAAGAACGACAGCAACTTCGACGCCGAGAAGAAGCTCACCGAGGTGAAGCGCGCGGTTGACGAGTCCACGGGCCTGGAGACTCCGCTGCTGGAGAAGAACCTCGTCACGCTTTCGACGATCGCCTCGATCTCGACGATGATCGGTCTGCTCGGCACGACGCTCGGCATGATCCGCGCCTTCCAGGCGTTGGCGACTTCGGGACAGGCGGCGTCGGCGGTGCAGCTGTCGATCGGTATCTCCGAGGCGCTCATCAACACCGCCGGCGGCCTCACCGCGGCAATCCTGGCGATCGTGGCGTACAACTACTTCACCAATCGCGTGGACAACTTTGTCTACATGATCGAGGAAGCATCGCTCTCGATGATGGAGATCCTCACGGCCCGTACCAAGTGATAGCCTCTTCACGAAACGACCGAGGATTGTTCCATGGCACATAAACCAAAACGGGTCGGCTTTCAGCTCGACATGACGCCGCTGGTGGACGTCGCCTTCCTTCTGCTGACCTTCTTCATGTTCACGGCGAAGTTCAAGTCCGATGCCGAGAACGAACAGAAGTTCGAGATCAAGCGCCCGGTCGCGTCGGCCGATACGACGAGGCTTCCCGAGGTCGGGACGGCGCTGGTGAAGGTGGCGATCGACACGAAGACCGGCGACACGGTGATGTTCTACGCGGTGAGCAACGAGAAGGATCGCGCCCCGATCTACAGTCAGGTTCCCGGCCTGTCGGCGGAGAACGCGGCCAGACAGGCGCAGGTGCAGGTGCAGGATACGGTGGTGCTGGGGAATCTGGTGCTCGCCACGCGGAAGCAGAACGGGAAGACCAAGTTCGCCGTCGATGCCGACAAGCGCATCAGCTTCGGCAGGATCGAGCAGGTGATGACGATCTTCAACTTCGTGACCGTTCGCGAATCCAGCGGCGGATAACGCGCCCCGGGCGCCCGAATGCCGATGGACGTACGACGCAATCCCAAGAGACAATGACCATCAGGAGGATCCATAGATGGCTGGTGCAGATTTAGGTGGGGGGGGAAGAAGTCACAAGAAGAAAGCGGGCGGAGTAAAGAAGCCGAAGCGCCTTGGTTTCAAGCTCGACATGACCCCGCTTGTCGACGTCGCCTTCCTGCTCCTGACGTTCTTCATGTTCGCGACGACGATGGCGCAGCCGCAGATCATGGAGATGTCGACGCCGCCGAACCTCGACGTGCCGATCGACGTGCAGGCTTCACGCCTCGTCACGCTCTTCGTTCGCAACGACGGCAAGCTCTTCTACAACACCGGGCTCGACCCGAAGATGGTGCCGCTCGACGTCAAGCAGCTCAAGGAGTTTGCCGTTCAGCGCAACACCGAAAAGGGGAACGACCTGATCACCTCGTTGAAGGTGGACCCGCGGGCGAAGTACTCCGATCTGGTGAAGATCCTCGACGAGTTGAACCTCGCCGAAGGCGATCTGACCGACAAGTACAAACAGCAGAAGATGACGCGCGAGCGCCGATTCGCGATCGTGCAGATGACTGAAGAGGATAAAACGGAGCTGGCAAAGCTATGAGTATCACTGAAGCGCTTCGATACGGAGCAACGGAACTCAAGGCGGTGTACAACCGCAATCTCGGTGTGGCTCTGGCGATCTCGATCGGCTTCCATCTCGTGTTGATCGGCCTGTACATGTTCAGTGTGACGATCGGCAAGGCCGGCGGCTCGAAGAGCGCTCCCATCGCCAAGATGAAGCTCTCGAACCTGGCCCCGCCCCCGGTGGCCGAGAACACGCCGCCGCCGCCGCCGCCGATGGTGCCCCCGGAATTGCAGACCGGTGGATCGGGTGGTGTTGCCGCCCGCGCGGGAACCCCGATCGCCGTGCCGGATGCTCTTATCTCGCCGGACGTGAAGGACTTCGCCAAGATGACCGATGTGTCGGTTGCCACCCCGGAAGGGGGAGACGGCACCGGCTTCAAGAGCACCGACGGCACCGTGCCGGTGACGATCGACGGCCCGGTGGAGGTGAAGGAGAAGGAGAAGATCCCCGAGCCGGACGAGTT
>CAZJYH010000206.1:1514-1830 GCA_964549365.1 uncultured Alphaproteobacteria bacterium | reverse complement strand
CGCCGACCTCGACATGGCCGAGCTGCAGCGTCGCGTGAAGTATCCGGAGATCGCTCGACGCAACGGCATCGAGGGGACCGTGCAGGTGCGCGCCCTCGTCGACAAGAACGGCCGCGTCAGCAGGACGATCGTTGAGCAGAGCGACAACAAGGCGCTCGAGGATGCAGCCGTGGAGGCCGTGAAGGCAACCCCGTTCAAGCCCGCGATTCAGAACAAGAATCCGGTGGTGATGTGGGTGACGATCCCGGTTCGCTTCGCGCTCAACTGAGCCGGCGGTCAATTGATGTTCGTGGTGACCCCGGCGTTCGGCCGGGGG
>CAZJYH010000206.1:1218-1504 GCA_964549365.1 uncultured Alphaproteobacteria bacterium | reverse complement strand
GCCCGACGGACGATACCGCGTCGATTACCACGCGCCCCGGCGCCCGACGCACAACCACGCATTACCGCCCCATCGGAGCCGATCTTCGGCGGTCGCGACGATACACCATAACCATCGTGGAGGTACTCCCATGAGTGCGGTAGAACTGCATGGAAGGGATCGCTATTCCCTGAAACGAACGGTGCGGACGTTGCGACGGGTCCCGGTTCGGGTGGACAACACCCCGCTGGTCGATCTCGCATTCCTCCTGCTGACATTCTTCATGTGCGGCACCGTCCTGACGCGG
>CAZJYH010000206.1:0-1208 GCA_964549365.1 uncultured Alphaproteobacteria bacterium | reverse complement strand
GTCAATCCCGTCGTCCCGGTCAGCAGGGCGACGATCTATCTGCGGGCCGATGGGACCGCCCGGCATCAGCTCGACGGCGGCCCGCTGAGCGACACAGAGCCTGTTCAGGCGGCTGCGGCATGGTTTGCGGGGGAATCGGCTCGGCCGGGCCTGCGGTCGAGCCTGACGTTGAAGGTGGCGCCGCGCGCCCTGCACGGGCAACTGGTGACGCTGCTGGATGAGTTGGAACACGCCGCGGCGCGCCGCGCGGGGGCGTCGCTTCCGATGTATGACGTCGCATCAATGACCACCAATGAACTACGGGAGGCCGGAACGCCATGACTGCATACTCGATTCCCAACTACGGCGCGGCCGAGCTGAAGAACGGCTACAATCGCAATCTGGGCTCGGCGTTCGTGATCGCGATCATCATCATCGCGGCCATGATCGGGCTGTACCAGCTGACCGCCGTCACCGAGCGGGCGGTGGTCGATTTGAACCTGAAGGGCCCCATCCTTTATTACCCGCTGCGCGCACCGGCAACGGCGCAGCCGCCTGCTCAACGGACCGGAGGCGGCGATGCCGGCGCGGGAAAGGCCGCAACCGCGCCTGAGATCTCCGAGACGATGACCCCTCAAACGCATATCCCCGACCCGGCCAACGCCATGCCGACACCGGACCTGCCGAATCCATCGATCGACGGCAACGGGGACGGCAAGCACACAACACCGAACGACGGCACGGCACGGCGCTCGCCGCAGGACTCGGGCACGGAACGGCCGCACGCGAAGCCGCGCAACGACGCGGACCTGCCGGACACGGAGTTCGTGGAGGTGGAGGAGGAGGCCCACTGTGACATGGCCGACCTGCAGCGTCGTGTGGTGTATCCGGAGATCGCGCGCCGCAACGGCATCGAGGGAGTGGTGGTGCTGCGCGCGCTCGTGGACCGTCGCGGCAACGTCGTGCGCACGATCGTCGACCGCAGCGACAATCGCGTGCTGGAGGAGGCCGCGCGCGACGCGGTGCTCAAGACCCGTTTCGCACCGGCCATCCAGAACAAGACGCCGGTGGCGATGTGGATACAGGTGCCCGTCAGCTTCCAGATCGCGAACGGAGAGTGAACCGAAGGTGAGCCGGCGGGTGAGTCGGCGTCCTGCCTTCGGTCGCCGAGAAGCAACGGCACAGGAGTATCGTGCCATGACCGCGAGTCGTACGTGTTCCGTCGATGT
>CAZJYH010000205.1:7027-8180 GCA_964549365.1 uncultured Alphaproteobacteria bacterium | reverse complement strand
CCTCGATCCATCCGGTTTCTCCCTTCCTTCCGTGCGCGCGGCGAGCGCCGCCGGAATATTCATGTCCGCCAATATTTTCCTTGACTCGATCGAAGGACCTTTCGTATAGTTGCACCCGTAGCCCGTTATCTCGGGCATGTTATTCAAGCCATCGCATACTGCGACCGACATTTTCATTGTACAACAATCGTTGTAACACGGTCACCGTAAAACGACTACAATAACGCTCGCAACCGCATCCTGACGCCATGCTTTCACCGCTTCGCATTTTCTGATCCAGGGCTTTTCGCTCTCCCTTCGAGAATCGACGCCGTAATCCCTTCGTGAAGCACGCAGTGGATTCGGCGGCGTCGAAAATCGACGGTTGAGCAGGTTGTAGTAATTCGACGTTTCCCCTTTGTGCGCCCGGTTTCGTGGCGTGCACGGGATCGCTTTTGCACGTATATACGTGGCTCACTGTAAGGAGGGAACAGTGGACGGAGATACCCACGGTTGTCATCCTGAGATCCCGCACCGCACCGCTGTCGCGGCATACCGGGGCAATGAACAACCGGGGTCTTCGCGAGGAGGAGCCCTTCGCTGCGCGTCAGGGTAAACTCCGCGACGACGTGGCGATCTCGCCGGGCTCGCAGTGCAATGCGGAGAGGTTGCCACGCTCCCTTCGGTCGCTCGCAACGACCCGGGTCTTTTCGATGTTCATTAACAGCCGAGCGACGAAGGACCTTTGCCGATATCCGGAATGGATCCTTCGCTTCGTTCGGGATGACATCTCAGGTCCCTGTACGTTGTTTGCTTCCGCGTCCGGTGAGTCGGGTATGGAGCTGCCACCGCTTTGCCGGTAATACCGATCGGCCTGCCGCAATGTGCCGGCGGGCAGAAATCATCACGAATATTTTCAGCCACTCACAGAACCACTGCCATGAGCACCTTCAACCTTGGTCTTCCGACCGACATCCCGTGGAAACGCCTCTGTTATACGGAGGACATGACGCACGCGCCGATCTGCGGCCATCAGCCGCCGCCGAAATGGCGCTCCTCCGTCGCGATTTTCGAATATGAGCCCGATGTTGAATATCAGTTGTTGCAGAGCAAGGGATATACGGTCAGCTATCTGAAGGTGGCCGTCACGATCACGCCGGACGCGGTGGACGTG
>CAZJYH010000205.1:3038-7017 GCA_964549365.1 uncultured Alphaproteobacteria bacterium | reverse complement strand
AGCAGTTCATTCCGAACGTTCAGCCCTCACGCTATCAAAAAGTCGGGCAGAACCAGCGCGCGCTGCTTTCCGGAAAGTTCCCGCTCTCCTCCCCCTGCTACGGCGCCATGTTGCAGGTATCGGTGGGGCCGAAGACGTCCGGCACGGAGAAGGATATCTATTTCGCGGACTTCGAGCCGAAGAAGCGCGAGCTGTACGAAACCGTGACGCAGACCGGCGAGCTTGCGTCCGGCTCCAGCTCCCGGCTTTCCATCGGCAAGAGCGCGATGACGACGCATGCCACGGAGAATTCGAGCAGCTACGGAGCAGGGATCAACGCGAGCATCGGCATCGACAAGACGTCGATCGGAATTGACGGGAAGGGTGAATGGACGAACCGCGAATCGAACGGCGCGCAGCAATCGGACGTCACCACCACCGATCGAAGCACGGAACGGCGGGAGTCGCAGTCGCACTCGACGTACCTGGCGCAGATGTACAACCTGTTCCAGTCGTTTCATGTCGGCACCAACCGCGCGATGTTCTTCATGGAGCCGCGCCCGCATGTGGTGATGACCGAGGCCACCTTCATCAACGGGCCGCGCGCGCTGGAGGGGATTCAGGAAGTGTTCCTGGTGGTGGTGCGCAAGAGCACCATGCCCGACTACTGCGTCAACGTGATCCTGGAGACCGCGCACTTGGAGAACGTTCCGGCGGACCTCTCGGGCGTCGGCTCCGAGCGCGTCGAGGTGGTGGAGGGGAGGATGGTGTGCGAGGTGCCGGAGTGGGCGCGGAACACCCCGGATCGTCACGGTCCCAGCTTCGACACCTTCAGCTACCGGCCGCCCGATGGATGGGAGATCGACGTCGCGCTGACGAAGGAGGAGTTGCCGGTGGTGTCGGACAATCATTGCTACGACGCCGACATCATGGGTGAATGCAAGATCCTGTCCCTGACGTCGGCTGAATTGAAACTCTCAGGGAAAGGAGTGTGGCATACATATGTGGGCGAGAGCGGCATCGGTATTGACGACGCGTATTTCTCCTTCAGCATGATCGTGCACCTGAAGGTGAAGCCCGTCTCGGTGGCGAGCACGTTCTACCTGACGGCGCGCAACCTCTGCTGCTGCACGCAGACGCCGACCGTGCATCCGGATCACTTCGATCCGCATGTGATCTACGAGAAGGGCTTCACCGGCGGGCCGTGGACGAAGCCGGTGACCTCCGGCCCCTCCACCACCGACACGCTCCGCGACAGCAACGAGTTCACCACGGTGCTCCGCAGCGAGATGATCGCCAGCATGAACAGCGCGTACCGGTTCGCCGACGGGCCCGTTCCGCTCGGCCGGAGCAACGTCTTCTTCACGCGCGTCGCGACCGTGCTCAAGGAGAACGACGCGGCCGACGAGCTCGATCGCGCGATCGGAGAATCGACCGTGCTGCCGGAGAATCTGCGCCGGCAGTTGAGCGACGCGTTCGGTGATGTGACGGTGGGTCGCGTGGTGGTGATGAACCCAACGGACATGGCCGGCGCGCTGGGGAAGACGGTCAATGAGGTGTTGGAGATCAAGGAGGGGATCCTGCGCGCGATCGCCGACGCGGCAACGCCGGCCCCGGCTGTTCCGTATCCCTCCGTCGCGGGCGTGCGGATCGCCTCCTCGTATCCGGACCCGAACAATGTGCGGACGCTGGCGACGATGGAGCATCCGGCGGATCTGTTGCTCGTGGACACGGCGGACCGCCCGAACATCATCGAGGTGCGATTCTCCGAGCCGCCGGACCTGACGAGCGTGACGACAACGTCGTTCGCGGCAACCCGCGACGGCGCGCCGATCGCCGCGCAGATCCTGCCGGTCGGCGCTTCCACGGTGCGGCTCGTCCTGCTCGATCCGCTCGCCGCCGGCGACCTCATCGGCGTGAAGCTGCTCGGCAACGGTCCGCAGGCGATCACCTTCAAGGGGCGTCGCCTGGACGGCGATCCGTCGGCCCTGCCGACCGGCGACGGCGTGGAGGGAGGGAACTTCACGTTCGCGTTGAAGGTCCGCACGGCGGTCCCCGGGCGCCCGACCGTGAGCGCGGTGCTTGCGAAGGTGACCGGCGTGGAGATCGCGAGCACGTTCCCTGACCCAGCCCATCCGACCGTGCTGGCGCGCATGACGGCCCCCACGGATGTGCAGCGCGTGCCGCTGGCCGATCTGCCGAACGTGATCGACGTGACCTTCTCCGTCGCGCCCGACGTCGGGACCGTGACGGCCGCCTCGTTCACTGTCACTCGCGACGGCGCGCTTCTCCCCGCGCAGGTCGCGATGCTGACGCCCACCACCGCGCGCCTCGTGCTGGACGATCCGATGGCGCAGAGCGGGCACTATGCCGTGCGGATCAACGGCGCAACCAATCCCGCCGTCACCAGCCAGGGCTACCGGCTCGACGGTGAGGGGCTCGCGCTGCCGAGCGGCAACGATGTCCCCGGCGGCGACTTCACGTTCGTGGTGGAGGCGATGGCGGCGGCCGCCGTGCCTCCCGCTCCGCCGGTACCGACCGCCCTGTTGAAGGCCGCGGGCGTTCGCGTGCGCTCCACCGCGGCGAACCCCGCGAGCCCGACGCTGCTCGCGGAGATGATCCACCCGGCCGTGCCGCTGCAGTTCGCCGCCGCGGCCGCCCCCGACACCATCGACGTGGACTTCAACCTTCCCCCCGACGCGGGGACCGTGACGGCCACGAGCTTCCTGTTGTTCGACGGCTCGACGCCCGTTGCCGCCGTGGTGACGGCGCTCTCGACGGTGACCTTCCGGCTCACGGCGAGCGCGGCGCTCATCGCGGGGAAGACGTACACGGTGCGATTGAAGGGGGTGGGCCTGACGGCCATCACCCTGGCCGCATCGCCGCTCGACGGCGAACCCGTCCGGCTTCCCTCCGGCGACGGCGCTCCCGGGACGGACTTCACGTTCAGCTTCACGGTTGTGTGATCGCGCCGGGTGAAACGTTGTCGCGGAGTTGACTCCGCGACGTTCGTCGCCGGTAGTCGTGTGCATCGAGCACGTGTGCTTCGGTACAAGCGGGGCGGAGCAAGGCGTGCGCGGGTCCCGGGGTCAACCCCGGGACAACGCTCCGGTTGCAGTCGGGGAGTTGTTCTCCGCGACGGTTGTGGCGTGTGCGGGTCCCGGGGTGAACCCCGGGACAACTAACGCTTGGGCTGTGCGCGCCGATACCTGAGCCGAATCCAATACAACACGAACTTCCACGCGAGTTCAAGGTTTTTCACCACATCGAGTACGATAATGCCTGAGTATAAAATCAATATTCGGAAACCCGATTCCGGCGCTCAGCTCGTATTGCATGGCGTCGTGGTCAACTCCGGTGAACGTCAGTTCGATAACATCTGTGAGTTGGCGGACTTCTTGAACAACGCCCGTTATGTCGAGCCGGGTGGAGGTGCCGCATCGAGGCCCTTTACGTTCTTCGACGGAACCGTCACTCGATATGTCGTGGAGAAATGGGCAAAGGAGGCGGAGCAAAGCGGCTGTCCGTTTGGTCGGAATGATCTGTTCGTGCAGGCGCCGGGAACATCTGCCCCGCGCGACGGCGATTCGAAACACGAGGACACGCCGGCCGCGCAGGGTGCGCCGCTGAAGCCGAGCGAGAGCGCGAGCCTTACGGCCGACGGGGTTCCGCACGGAACCGGTCGCGACATTGCCGAGCAATACGGCCCGCTGCAAAGCGAGTTGGACAAACAGCCACACGACGTTCCGGCGAGCGGCGAAGCCTCCCACGAGACGACCCAGGCGGGCGATCCGGTCGACCTCTTCCGCGGCGCGTTCCTGATGCAGGAGGTGGATCTCACCGTCCCGAACACCGTGCTCCCGCTGGTCCTTGTCCGCACGTACCGCAGCGGGCAGCCCTTCCCCGGCCCGTTCGCGTGGAACTGGGATCACAACCACAACGTGTATCTGCGCGAGCTGGACCCGACCGTGCCCGGCGGCGCGGGGAACGTTGCGCGATG
>CAZJYH010000205.1:0-3028 GCA_964549365.1 uncultured Alphaproteobacteria bacterium | reverse complement strand
CGTGTTCCGCAGTTCCGGCGCCGGGTTCGAGCCGCCGCGCGGGGTGTTCCAGCAGCTGGTGAAGCTGCCGCTCGCCGATCCGCGCGGACTGTACGAGGTGCGCGACGTCGGCGGCGTCTCCTGGTTCTTCGACCGGCCGAGCGGATGGAGCAACCCGTTCCGCATCCCGCTCGTCCGCATGGTGGACCGCTTCGGCAACGCGCTGGAGTACGCCTACGACGCGGATGACCGCGTGAGCCGCGTGACCTGCGTGCCGCTCTCCGACGGTGGTTCTCCCGCGGCCGGGCCGCATCACTACCTGGAGTTCACCTACGGGAACTGCGGCCTGCTCGAGCACGTGAGCGACAGCGTCGGGCGCGAGGTGGCGTACGACCATGACCCCGACCTGCAGCGCATGGTCCGCGTGCGGTATCCCGCGACGCCCGATCATCCGGACGGCACGCAGCGCGCCTATCACTACGGCGGGCTGCATCTGCCGGAGGCGCTGCGGCACAACATCGTGCGCGTGGAGGACGGGCACGGCAAGGTCTACGTGGAGAACGCCTACGATGAGGATCCCTCGGCGTGGAGCTACGGGCACCTGGTGCGCCAGCTTCACGGCGGCAATCTCTATCGGTTCGCCTACACGCCGCTGCAGTGGCTCCCGCCGGCCGATGAGCACCTGAACATCCCCGTTCAGCGCACCGAGGTCCTCGATCCCGCGGGCGGCCTCACCACGTACACGTTCAACTATCGCGGCGACATGCTGGACCGCCGCACGCGGCTTGCGGCCGACGGATCGTACAGGATCACCGCGATGGCCTTCGAGTACGACGCGCAGGGGAATCGCGTCCGCGCCCAGCATCTGCGCGAGTTCTCGGAGGACGCCGCCGGGAACGCCGTGCATCTCTGGGGGCTCGGCGAGCGCCGCGAGTACTTCCACGATCACGCGGACCCCCGCATGCGCGGGCTGCTCCGGCGCACCTCGTCGCTGGACGGGAACATGGCCGAGACGACGTGGGAGGGGACGTACGACCCGAACCTCCAGCTTCCGCTCACCGAGCGCGGGCCGGTCGGCGACGGCTTCACGGCGGCGGACGTGACCACGACCTACCACTACAGCGCCGACAACACGGGCCGGCTGGAGAGGATCACCGCCCCGGCGGTCACGCTCCCCGACGGGAGCACGCAGACCTCCGAGACGCGGTTCGAGACGAACGCGCGCGGACAGACGACGGCGGTGATCACGCCGGAGGGGACGCGCCATGAACTGTTCTACGAACCCTCCGGGCTCGGCATCGGGCGGCTGGTGCGCAAGGTGGGGGATGTGGCGGGCGTCGCGGCCGAGCAGCGGATGACGTACGACGCGCGCGGCTTCCTGGAGTCCATCACGGACCCGACCGGCGCGGTGACGACGTTCGCGTACAACGCGCTCGGACAGCTGACCGAGACGGCGCCCCCCGCGATCGCCGGCGTTGCTCCCACTACGCGCCTGCACTACGACGGCGACGGGGGGATCGTGGAGGTGGAGCGCCCGCGCGGCTCGTACACGGACGCGACGCTGCAGGGAGACCACATCGTCGACCGCGTGGTGCGCAACGTGCTGGGGCATGTTGTACGATCGGAGATCGGCGCCAACACCGCCCTGCCGCGCCTCACGCTCTCCGCGGTCGATCATCGCGGATTGCCGCTGCGCGTCACTGATCCCCTCGGCGCCGTCACCGCCCGGCGCTACGACGAGCGCGGCCTTCCGCTCGATGAGGAGGTGCGCGGAGCGGACGGCGCGCGTCACGCCGAGCGCACCGTCTACACCCGCGACGGCCGCGTGGCGCGGCGGATCGGCGGCCCGCTCGGCGACGCGGTGACCGAATACGTCTACGGGCCGTTCGGCCGCCTTGCGCGTACGCATCGCCTGCATCGCGACGCGGCGGGGACGGAGACGCCCGCCGGCGCGACCCAGCGCACGGTCTACAACGACCGCGGGGGAGCCCTGCGGAGCGAGCTGCGGGCCTGGCCCGGGCTGGACGCCGACGAGCTGCTCGCGCGCACCGAGTTCTCGTACGACGCGCGCGGCCGTTTGATCGCCCGCACCGAGCGCCCGTTCAGCGCGGCCGCGCCGTTCGACGACGCTCTCACGCCGAAGCTCACGACGAGCTATTACCATGACGCCGAGGACCGCGTTGTGAAGATCGTGGACCCGCGCGGCGGCGTCACGACCTACGCCTACGACGGCCTTGGGCGCCTCACCGCTCAACAGGACCCGGAGGGGAACCGCGTCGAGTACGCGTACGATCCCACGGATCGGAGCGTGACTACCACGCGGCGCGACAAGGAGCCCGGCTCCCCGACATTGAAGGACAGATCCTGGCGGCGGCGGTCCGACGCGCGCGGCCGCCTCGTGGAGACGATCGAGCCGGACGGCGCCGCCGCGCGCTTCGAGTACGACGATCGCGACCTGCTCACCGCGATGGTCGATCGCGACGGCACGCGCACCGAGTTTGCCTACGGGCTGCTGAACGAGTTGACGACCGAGACGCTCGACCCGGCCGGCCTGAACCTGCGCGCCGAACGCGCCTACGATCTCGTCGGCAGGATGACCGCCTCGACCGACCCATCGGGGCAGACGACGACCTACGCCTACGACGGCATCGGCCGCATGGTGCGGACGCAGGGCCCCGGCGACGCCGCCCCGCGCACGATGACCTACGGCCCCGACGGGCGGCTCGCCTCCGGCACGCTGCCGAGCGGCATCACGATGAACTATGCCTACGACGCCGCCGGGCGCCTGGCATCGCTGGCCGCCGCGAACGTCCCCGCGGGCGTGCTGAGCGTTCCGGTGCACACGTACGCCTACGACCTCCTCGGGCGCCTGACGACCGCGACGGCGGGCGCCGCCGTGGTGACGCGCACATGGGACAGCCTGGGGCGCCCGCTGAGCGAGACGACGCACGGCGAGAGGCTGGAGGCCGCGTACGACGACGCCGCCGGCACGCTGACGCGCGCATGGCCCGACGGCCGACGCGAGCGGCTCACGACCGACCTGAACGGC
>CAZJYH010000204.1:0-8181 GCA_964549365.1 uncultured Alphaproteobacteria bacterium | reverse complement strand
GGCGTGTGTGCACCTGGTCCTCATCGGCGCCACGTTCCCGACGCAGGAGCGCATCCTGAACGAGATGCGCGAGCGCATCGTGGAGGTTCGGCGGTAGGGGGAGATCCCGTTCTCCGGATGGTTCGACGCGTTGTGGCGGAGTTCCCTCCGCCACCCGCGATCGCGGCGCCCCATCAATCCAGCCCGAACATCGCCGCCACCTTCGACGCCTGCGCAAGGCCGAACTCCGCATCCTCACGCGTCTCCGCGTTGTCGCTTTCGGCAACCTGCGCCCTGAACGCGTCGGCCGCCGCGCGATACCGGTCCGCGCCGCCGCTTTGCCCCGCCGCATGTTCCGCGATGCCGAGATAGGCGGCGCCGAGGATCACACCGAAGATGCCCGCAGGCCCGACCTCCGCGGAGGAACCGGCAGCGACGGCGCCCGCCTGTGCACACTCGAACGACGTCCGGAATCCATCCACCGCCTTCCCCAGATCGCGCAGCGACAACGCGTGCATCCCCTGTGCCCAGTAACCGAGCGCCTTGCGATCAGGCGGCTTGTTCAGCTCGTCGCGCCAGCGGATGCAGTTCTCGGCGGCGCGCAGGCCCTCCTCGAGGTGGCGGCGCTCGCGCGGGACGTCATCGCCGGGCCAGCACTCGGCCAGCGTGGCGCTCAGGTTGTAGGAGCTGATGTTCGCGGCGTCGGTCAGCGCGCGGCGTCGCTCCGGGTCATCGGTCGAGGCTGCCCGCGCCAACGCGAGATCGATGCCGGCGTTGGCGACCGCGATGATCGCGTCGAAGTTCTTGCCGGCCCAGTCGCGATTGGCGAAGGCGTTCTGCGCGAACGAGTAGAGCCCCAGCCTGCGCGCGTCGTCGATCGTCTCGATGAACGCGATCGCCGAGGCCGCGCCGCCTGTTTCCATCTCCGTGCGCAGGCGGTCCCACTCGGACTCGGGAAATTCCGTTGTCGTGCTCATGAATTCATGGTCTGAAGTGCAAGATGCGAGCGAGGGTCAGCGTCGAGGCGCCGCGCTCATGATCGGAGCAAACATATCGGTGAGGTGCGGGATGGTAAAGAGACATTGGGGGACATGGTGTGCAGGGAGGCCAGGGGACCGAACTCGACTCGGGGACAACATCCCGGCATCCGCCGCACATCGTCTCCGAAACCGCCGCACAATGCGTGTCTGCGTTGCCGTCGCGATGCCTCGGCGGCGCGCGCGGCGGAAATCTCTGTCGCAGCTCCGTAGATTGCCGCCCGCCGGCGGGCTTCGAAGCCCGGGCGTGCACACGATCACCGAATATCCGAATGCGCAAGGAAGATACCATACGGCTCAACGTTCATTTCGTGGCGCGACGCGTCGAGACGCTCGGCCTGAAACAGTGGTGGCTTGCCGAGCGGGTCGGGGTGACGGCGAAGACGGTCGGGCGCTGGCTGAGCGGCAAGTCTGAGCGTGTGAGCCGGGAGAACGCCGAGCGCCTGGCGCAACACCTGGAGTGCGGGCTCGATGCGGTGGTTCTCCCGGACGAGACGGACGTTCACGCCACGCGCGAGCAGCAGCGGCGGGCCGCGCGATTGATCGAGCAGCAGGATCTGGTGGCGCTGCTTTCGCCGACGGACAACTGGCGGCTTGCCGAATCGCTGATCAAGGCGACGCTGGAGCCGAACCTTCCGCTGCGGCGGCTCGGCATGCTCTACAATCTCCTGTCGATCACGGCGTGGCGTCAGGGGAACTACGCCGACGGTCTAGCGCATGCCGAGCGGGCGCGCAGGCTGGGCATGCAGTGCGGCGATCGCGGCGTGATGCACAAGGCGCTCTTCAACATTGCAACGATTCGCGGCATCATCGGCCCGCATACCGAGGCGCTGGCGGCGTTCGAGGAGACGCTGCGCGAGCCGGAGTACTTCGACACCGAACGCGATCATGCGTCGGCGTTGTCGAACATCGCCTGCACGTACGGCGATTTCGGGCGCTTCGAGGAATGTATCGCCGCGCAGCGCCGAGCGATCGCGATCTACGAGAAGCTGCGCCTGCCGTACAACCTGGCGATCGCCTGGACGTCGATGCTCTGCGTCATGACCGAGCTGGGGGAGTTCGAGGAGGCACGCCGCGCGGCCGATCGCGTGGCGAGATACGCCGCCGCCGCCGGTTACGAGCGTGGCGAGGCCTCGCTGCTGGTGCGGCGGGCCGATCTCCTGTCGCTTCAGGGGCGCCACGACGAGGCCCTGCGTCTGGCGCACGAGGGGCGCGCACGCCTGACTGCGTTCGAGGTGTACGACCTTGGATGCAACGTCGCGGCGGTGCGTGTGGAACGGCGTGCGGGGCGTCCGGAGTGTGCCCGCGAATTGTTGGAATCGGCCGAGCCGCCGGCGCGGCCGTATCCGGTTCTGTACGCCGAACACCTGCTCGAGCGTGCGCGCCTCGAAACCGCCGAAGGCGACGAGGCCGCTGCCCGAAGGGCGGTGGCGGCGGCGAACCGCGCCTATCGCAGCGTCGGCATCGGCGCCCGCATGCGGTCCGTTCCGGTCGGTGAGCATGGGACATTGTTCGCTCGCGCGGAGCCGTCGGCACCGCATCACGTCGATGGCTCGGTGCGCCAAAAGATTCGTACTTTCAACGTCCCGGCGCGATAAGCGGTGCCACATGCCCGGCCCGCGGCCGCGCCCGATGTCCGTGTGCCCCTCGTCGCGCGTGCGGGCCACGGTGGTTGTGGTGGTTTTGATGCCGCGCGACCATCGCGGCGCCCGGCATTCCGATCATCCCTGAACGTATCAACGAACTCGTGGTGACCTCCCCGTGAGCTTCCGATCGCGCCGTCGTTTTCTCCGTTCCGTCATCGGCGGAACGCTCGCCATGCCGGCAATCCTGCGCGCGCAGGTCGAGACCGGCAGGGGGTCGTGGATCCCGTTGCCTCATGCCGATACCACGCACCGTGCCGACTCCACGCTGACGCCCGGGCCCTCGGTGCGTCCTGCCGAGCATCGCCCCGATCGGCGTCATGCTCGCGGCAGGGACGGGAAGACCGACGAGATGCCGCTCATCAAGCCGCAGATGCTGCGCGAGGGATCGACGATCGCGATCGTGGCGCCGGCCAGCGGCGTGCACGCCGGCGAGGCGATGGATGCCGCCGTCACGCTGCGCAATCTCGGCTTCAACGTGAAGATGGGGGAGCACCTCACCAAGGGTTATGGTTATCTGGCCGCGCACGACGAGCAGCGCGCTGCGGAGTTCATGAAGTTCGTGCTCGATCCGGAAGTAAACTGCGTCATGGCGGTGCGCGGCGGCTACGGCGTGATGCGCATCCTGCCGTTGCTGGACTGGGCGGCGATCCGCGCGAATCCGAAGATCATCATCGGGTACTCGGATATCACCGCGCTGGTGAACCCGGTATATCAGCTGTCCGGTGTGATCGGCTTCCACGGCCCGGTGGCGACCTCGACGTTCGACAAGTACACGCTGGATTCGTTCCGCCGCACGCTGATGAACGCGACGCCGGCCGGTGAGTTCTCCGAGAGCGAGGAGTTTCAGGGGGCGTCGTTCGGTGACGCGCGCGCGGCCACGATCGTTCCCGGCAAGGCGCAGGGTCGTCTGGTGGGGGGAAACCTTTCGCTGGTGACCGCGCTGATGGGGACGCCGTACGAGATCGACACGACGGGGAAGATTCTCTTCCTCGAGGAGGTGGAGGAGGAGCCGTACCGCGTGGACAGGATGTTGATGCAGTTGGTGCTCGGCGGCAAGCTGCAGGCCTGCGCCGGCGTGGCGGTGGGGCGGTTCTCCAAGTGCGAGGTGGGGAATCGTGGCGGCGAGTTCCGGATGTCGCTGTCGCTGGAGGAAGTGGTGCGCGGCCTGCTGGAGCCGTTGAAGATCCCCACGGTGTACGGGCTTTCGATCGGGCACATCAAGAGCAAGCTCACGGTGCCGGTGGGGGGGCTTGCGACGCTCGATGCCGACGCTCGCACGATCACGATCAACGAGACCGTGGTGAGCGGCTGATGCCCGTTGCGTCGGCGATCGCGCGCTGGAGAGCAGACTCCGTCGACCGGAGACGCAACGGTCCGACGGCTTCGTCCAGAATCATTCGTACCGATGTGCCGAGACGATTGCGCACCATAACGATGGTGGCCCTGTGGGCCGTGCTCTGCCGACCCACGATGCCGGCGGCCTGGATGTCGTGTCCGGCCTTGCAGGCGGCGCGGTGCGCGACCGCGGTGGCGTCCGCGGTGGCGTCCGCCGTGCCCGTCTCAACGGTCTTCGGTCGGCGCGACGCGCGTGGGATGGCGGATGCCGATCAGAAGCCCGCGAAGCCCCTCTCGTTTCTCTGGCCGACGCCCGGGCATCGGGTGATCGAGGGGTACGGCGAGCGGACGAACCCGCGCACCGGCACGGTGACGGTGAACCCGGGGATCACGATCGGCGTCGAGGCCGGCGGCGCGGTATGCGCCTCGGCGGGGGGGACGGTGTCGCGCGTGTCGTGGCTGCCGGGGTACGGCACCATCGTGATCGTGCAGCACCGCGATCGCTATCGAACGGTGTACGGCAATCTCGCCGGGGCCACGGTGAAGCGCGGGCAGGCGGTGACCGCCGGTCAGCGCCTCGGAAGCGCCGCAGGCCCGGGCGTGCACTTCGAGGTATGGCGGGGGAAGGCGCGGTTGAATCCGCTGACGGTGCTCCCGCGATAACCGAGGTACCGCGCGTTTCGTTCACGACAATCTTTCATCTCTTCGTTCCTTTCGCTTGATGAGCATCGACCAGAACACGCAGCAACCATCGGCCTCGAAGTTCCGCACCGGCTACGTCGCCATCGTCGGCGAGCCGAACGTGGGCAAATCGACGTTGGTGAACAAGTTCGTGGGCGCGAAGCTCTCGATCGTGACGAACAAGCCGCAGACGACGCGCAAGAGCGTGCTCGGCATCATGACCGACGAACGCGCGCAGATGATCTTTCTCGACACGCCCGGCGTGCTGACGCCGCACTATCTCCTGCAGGAGAAGATGCTCGGCTACGTGCAGACGGCGTTATCGGACGCCGACCTGGTGCTGCTGCTGGTGGACGCGAACGCTCCGGATCTGGACCGCCTTGCCACGACGCCGCTGGGCGCGATTCGCGAGCTGGGCAAACCGGTGGTGCTGGTGATCAACAAGGTGGACTCGCTTCCGGATCGGAAGGTGGTGCTGCCGGTGATGGAGCGCTTCATGAAGATGAACGCGTTCGAGGAGGTGATCCCGATCTCGGCGCTGCACGGCGACAACGTGGATGTGGTGATGGAGGCGATCGCCGGGCGTCTGCCGATCGGCCCGCCGCTCTATGATCCCGAGCTGATCAGCCGACAGCCGCAGCGCTTCTTCGTCAGCGAGCTGGTGCGCGAGCAGGTGCTGAAGCTGTACAAGCAGGAGATCCCGTACTCGGTGGAGGTGGTGGTGGTGGAGTTCAAGGAGCGCCGTCCGCCGGCGAAGGTCTACATCAGCGCGGAGATCGTGGTGGAGCGCGACACCCAGAAGCGCATCATCATCGGATCGAAGGGGGAATCGCTGAAGCGCCTCGGCGAGCGTGCCCGTACCAACATCGAGGAGTTCCTGGAGCAGCCGGTGTATCTGGAGCTGTTCGTGAAGGTGCGCGACGACTGGCGCCAGAACGAGAACCGGCTGCGGAGCTTTGGATACTAGAGCGTGACAAGTTTCACGTTCAAAGTGCCACGTTATCAATGCGGGTGTGTCGCCGGAGGTGTGCAAACCCGGGTGCACAGTGCAAGCACCAAGTGCCGCGTTCCAGGTTATCGGGGCGGGAGTTTCGTGGGTGAGCATCCTCACACGAGGCACGTGCCCCTTGGCATTTGAAACACTGAACTTCCATCACCCACACATCATACCCTCACTCATTCGCCGGTCGGCCTCTCTCACTTGGCACGTGTCACTTGGCATTTGAAACGCTGAACTTCCATCACCCACACATCATGCCCCCACCCATTTCGCCGGTCGGCCTCTCTCACTTGGCACGTTGAACGTGGAACTTTGAACGTGGCATGTCGAACGTGGAACTTTCCCTTCGCCCATCTTCCCGCGATTTGCGAAGTTGCGCGCCTCACCCGGGTGTCCCTACCATTGAAACGAGGTTCATACATGAGCACGTGCTACTCGATTCTGCGTCGCGCGTTCGGAGTTGCCCTCTTTGCGCTGCTTGGCGCGGTGCTGCTGCACGCGCAGAACTCGCGCGATTTCGCGGTGCAGCTGTCGGCGGAGATCACGAAGACTCCCTTCCCGACCATCACGCTCAACTGGGTGCGCGATCCGCGCGCCGGGCATTACACGATCTGGCGCAAGATGCGTACCGACCCGACGTGGCCCTCCACACCGATCGCCGAACTGGATTCGACCGTTACGTCGTATTCCGACGACGACATCGAGTCGGGGATCGGGTACGAGTACCAGGTGTTCAAGCAAGTGAACGCGAGGCTGGCCGACACGTCGGTGTTTGCCTATCTCGGCACGGGATATATCTACGCGGGGATCGAGCGCGCTCCGGAGTCGCTTCCCGGGAAGGTGCTGCTGCTGGTCGACTCAACGATGGCGGGTCCGCTTGCGAGCGAGATCGATCGTCTCGTTCAGGATCTCACGGCCGAGGGATGGAAGGTGGCGCGCCGGAATGTGGCGCGCGCCGAGACGTTCAACGGCGCGGCGGTGCTGGCGAACAAGGCGGCCATCCTGGAGGAGTACAACAAGGTGCCGAAGGAGCTCACCACGGTCTTCATCATCGGTCGCGTGGCGGTGCCGTACTCCGGGCAGCTGAACCCGGACGGACATGGTGATCATCGCGGCGCGTGGCCGGCGGACATCTACTACGGGGAAGTGCGCGGCAAGTGGACCGATGTGAACGTGCGCGACACGAGCGCCGGCCGCCCCGTCAACCGCAACGTTCCCGGCGACGGCAAGTTCGATTTCTCCGGGATCCCGACGCAGGTGAAGCTGGCGGTGGGGCGCGTGGACTTCTACGACATGCCCGCCTTCACCGACTCGGAGACGGAGCTGCTTCGGAAGTACCTGAACAAGGATCACGCGTTCCGCACCGGAGCGGTGAAGACGGTGCTCGGCGGCATCGTCGACGACAACTTCTCGGCGGCATCGTATCCCGAGGCGTTCGCGAGCGCGGGCTGGCGCAACATCTCGGTGTTCGGCGGCGGCGAAAACGTGAGGGCGGCGGACTGGTTCGGCTCGCTCGGCGGCGACACGACGTATCTGTGGGCCTATGGCTGCGGCGGCGGCACGTACGTCAGCGCCGGCGGGATCGGCTCCACCACGGACTTCACGACGAACCGTACGAATGCCATCTTCACGATGCTCTTCGGCAGCTATTTCGGCGACTGGGATTCGCAGAACAATTTTCTGCGCGCATCGTTGTGCGGCGCGGGGACCACGCTCACGTGCGCGTGGGTGGCGCGGCCGCAGTGGTACTTCCATCACATGGCGCTGGGGGAGGCGATCGGCTATTCGACGGTGCTGTCGCAGAACAACGGGACGACGTACCTGCCGAACGTCTACTACTCGAGCGTCTATCCGGACGGTGTGATCCAAACGTTCGCCAACGGCGGCGTGCACGTGGCGCTGATGGGCGATCCCACGCTCCGCGCACGCATGATCCATGTTCCCCCGCCGGGGCCGTTGACGGTAACCCACGACACGGAGGGGCCGGTGCACCTGAAGTGGGGAGCGGCGTCGGGGCCGGTGGACGGTTACTTCATCTACCGCGCGCCGCATCCGGACAGCGCGTACCGATTGATGAACATCGCACCGATCACCGCGCTTGAATTCGCCGACGGCTCGGTCACGTCCGATGTTTCGTACTACATCGTTCGTTCGGCGGTGCTTCGGAGCACCGCGAGCGGCACGTACTACGACGCCGGCGCCGGGGTGACGGGCGATATCCGCCTTGCCGGGACGGGCGATGCCGCCGCCGCGCCGGCGATCTCCATGTCCGTCGCGCCGAACCCGATCACGCACGGCGCGGCGATCACCGTCACGCTGCCGGCCGCCGGGTCGGCAACGTTGAGCGTCCGCGACATGTTCGGCGCCGAGGTGCGGCATCTGCATCGCGAGGCTCTGAGCGCCGGAACGAACGTGCTCATCTGGGATGGGAACGACGAATCCGGGGTGGCGGTCCCCTCCGGGGGCTATGTGATCTTGATGGAGACGGCTACAGGGACCATTG